>JAPDIX010000011.1 GCA_029259345.1 Archaeoglobi archaeon | reverse complement strand
CTCGTAACAACGCTTAGATTGTACTGCTCTCTCTCAACCCGATAAGCAAGAGCGTAGAAGCTGTAGCTGAACGACTCGTTTTGGGCTGTTATGTTCACTTTACCTTTCTTAAATTGAAAACCTTATTGATTTCAACGACTCCACGACCACTATCCAGTAAAATGTGTTCCGAGATGTCGTCAAAACCTTCGAACATTATCCTCCACCGCTGCTCGCTTTAATTTTCGAAAAAGAAGGCTCAGAAATATCACCATGAATCCTCCCGTTAGAACTGTCTTGGGAGACAGGTTTATACTGGCTGAAGACGCAATCAACAGCACCATTAACCACATTAAGAATCCAATTAAAGAAAATTTCATCAGTACTATGTCTTGTTGCTCTCTTGAAATAAAATAATGTCCGAGAACTAAAAAAAAGGGAGAGGTCCAGCCATAATCCAAATGAACATTTGGTTGGATGTGTCGATTCTTGCGATTTCTGTGCTGTAGATAGTTTCCTTCTCAGCTAAGAAAGATGTAGCAATTATAAATAGAAAGGAAATCCACGACAGGAACAGTAACACCCCCAGAAACACTCCCAGAATATGGTTTGCCTGTTTGATCATACATCTACCTATAAAAATTGTAAAAATTTAAGGATTTCCAGTGCCAAGACTATCCCATAGTGTGTATGCTGCGATTCTGAAATACATCGGGAGGTGCTGAATGTATGGGGGCACTGGAACTATCGTCCATCCCCACTTTTTGGCATACCAGAACCAGATACTTCCCTTTTCATCAAGGAGGACATAGCTCGTAGAACCGCTTAGAATTACGCCCAATACCGCTCCAGCAACAGCCCCTACGACTCCCCCCACATATGCACCAATAGCCGCTCCAGCTGCAGCAGGAGCAAGCTGTGCTATTACCTGCGATGCAGCATCAGATATATGATAGTGTATCAACTGATTACCACCTATATAAGCCGTTTCCCAAGCCTCTATCTGGTAATACTCATAGTCTGGATGAGGATACTTTACTCCATACCCTCTTACGAACTTCACACCATCCCACCAATAGGAATAAGAGAGTAATCCATTTTTCGCAATTTTTTTGCTGTTCTCAGAGAGCAGATTCTTCGTAACGTTTGAATCCAGTGGGTTATACTTAGAATCGTACTTGTTTACGATTTTCCCCTTGCTGTACACTTCGACGGTGTATTTGCCGTTGTTTTCACTTACTTTGTATTTGAATGCGTATTTCTCACCAGTTTTTAGATCTTTAATCTCTAAATTGGCTTTTGTTAAATTTTCGTTGCTTTTCAGACTTATTAGCACACCGTTTACTTCTACAACTGTAGACGTCCTTGAATTCTCTCGGAGGATTAGTTTGACATGCGTTCTCGTAACTTCTGGACTTGCCATCGCCGGCATCACCGCACTCCCAAGCATCACCAACACCAGCAATCCCGCAACCACCCTCCTCAGCACTCTACCACCCCTTCATCCATACACCTTGTCACTTTCAGGCATATAACAATTCTGACCATATCTTGAGAAAATATTATTGTCTTTATATTCTCAAAACATGGTCAGAAAGCTTATATTCCTTTAAAATCAAATAAAACCATGAAATTGAGGCTTGCTGCGGTGGTAGTGGCAGTACTCTTCCTCTCATCCCCGGTCTTCGCAAAATCTGGGGAAACTGGAATAAAAACCGTATATGACTCTGTAAAAAAAGGAGAAGCTGACTGGTTCAGCAGGTACATTTCATCCCAAACGTTCGACGTTTATCTGCTATGGAACGAACCATCCAACATTCTAACCTTAACGCTTTATTCTCCAAACGGTGACATATATGGCCCTTTTAGGGATTCGAGTGATGGTGTGGTTGATGGTAAAATAGTGCTTACAGTGGAGGACGCTGAGCAGGGAGTTTGGTACTTCAAAGTATATGGCGAGAGAGTGAGCGGGGTGCAGTATTACACTCTAACCGTGTTATGAGGGCTAAATTCTCGGTTTTACTCCTGCTCGAGTTTTTACTGGTTTTCCTGATTTTAATTTCAACTTCTGAGGCTGCCACGGTAAAGCCTGCAAACATCAGTGATGGAGAGCTGATGGAGAGGGTTAAAAACGACCCTGCAGATGAGATCAAAGTCTCCTTCTGGGATTTACCTCTGTGGATAAAAATGCACCACATCCTGACTTTAGTTGCAGGCTTTATTGCTATCTGGAAGCTCTTACCATTTTTCGCTGGGAAAATTAAGTTCAGGCTGGAGAACAGAAACAGAAAAAAGGTTCTTGAATTTGTAATCAAAAATCCCGGGGTAAGCCTGAAGGATTTGGAAGAACATCTTGGAATTACTAGAAGCACACTTAGATACCATATTGATGTTCTTGAAAGAAAAGGAGAAATAATAACCATAAAAGCAGGAAAAGAAAGGCTTGCCTTCCCGGTTGAATACTTCATTTTCAATGGAGAAGACGTTGACAAAATTACAGTTCTGAAATCTGATGCAAGAAAAATGATTCTTAATGTGCTGAGTAAAAATGGAGGAATGACACTTGGAGAGCTGGCAAAAACTCTCGAAATGAACTACAAAACTCTGCACTATCATTTGAATGTCCTGCAGAAAGCTGGTTTTGTTGAGTTCGACGGCCAGACTGTGAAAGTAAGGCTCTGAAACTTTTTTATTCTATCTCTTCCATCATTTCCACAATAAGCCCCGCCACATTCCTGTCAAAGTTTCTAATCAGTTTTTCCAGCTTGGTTTTACTTGGCTCGGTATCATCCATTTCGCGGAGAAGAGAGTTCAACGTTAAAACCGCCCCTTCAAATCCATCAGACATAATTTTGCTTAGCTGTGTTCTTGACTTCATCAACCTTTCAACCTCGAAATAAAATGGAGATATTAGAAAGCAAACTCTCCTAACAGTATTAAGCAAGTGGTAGAGCTTTACCACTGCATCTCCACCAGTTGAACCGAGTCCAGCGGTTAGTACAACAGTATCGTAATTTTTCAATTCATCTGCCAGAAGCTCTATTTCCTCAAATCCATAATATTTGACGTTCTTCAAAGACCTTTTGGAATTAACGTTGTACATGTCAACATCCAAGTTTGTTTTGACCACTTCCCGCATAATGCTCGTTCCTGCACCGCCAAGAGATACTAGCGCAACTTTAGGCATCACTTCATACTTTGCCACCATTTTTTAAATCTTTAGCTCCTTGCTTGGATGTATACAGTGTATTCCCCTTTTGGAGCATCCTCATCCACATCAATATGCACATTGACTATAACCTCAGCAGGGCTGTCGGAAGTGCCAGCAGGGACTGTAAGTTTTTTGGAACTTGAAATCGTAGCTCCATCGGTGGTATGGTATGTAACATCAATCGCTTTGCTGTCAGCCCCCTCAACGACATCTTCGAAGTAAATTTCCTTCTCCTCTCCAGTGTTCCTTATTGTGATCTCTTTGACATAATGGCCCCCTTTGGCGATATCTACACTGAAACTCTCAGGACTTATCTCAAGACCTGAGTCAAAGATCTCTACGCTGCCCTTGGTCGTGAAATGCAACACGTATGCGGCACCCACACCTACAAGTATTAAAAGCAGAATTAATGGTACAAACTTTCTCAATGTCATGTGTAGTCGTAGCCAATTGTGTTTTTATATTTTGCTATTTGCTATCT
Organism: Archaeoglobi archaeon; assembly: GCA_029259345.1. Taxonomy (GTDB): domain Archaea; phylum Halobacteriota; class Archaeoglobi; order Archaeoglobales; family Archaeoglobaceae; genus Archaeoglobus. Next base: position 9,229 of record JAPDIX010000011.1, on the reverse strand, counting down.
TTACTGCAATTTGGTATTCCGGCAAAGTTAAATTTATATTGCTTCTCATCCGAGCAAAGCTGCGGTGATGATTTTATGTATGCTCGTATAAAGCTTCGCGACACGGTGAGGGTTCCACCATCTAAGCTTGGAGAGGATATTGAATCGGTAATTAACTCTCTCCTCTGGGAGCAGTTTGAGGGTAGGTTGGACAGAGAATACGGGATGATAGTTGGTATTGAAAGTATCGAAGAAATTGGAGAGGGCAGAATAATCGAGGGTGATGGTGCGGCATACTTCGATGTCGTATTCAATGCAATATGCTTTAAACCCCTCCTTCAGGAAGTTGTTGAAGGGGAAGTAATCGAAGTTGTTGAGTTTGGAGCTTTTGTATCCATAGGACCCTTCGATGCTCTGCTCCACATGAGTCAGGTTACAGATGATTATATGGTTTTTGATGAGAAAAACAAGAGGCTTGTTGGAAGAGAGACAAAGAAGGTTCTGCAGGAGGGAGATTTGGTCAGAGCAAGAATTGTATCTTTGAGTCTGAAAGAGAGGGAGCCAGAGAAGAGCAAAATAGGGCTAACGATGAGGCAACCTTGGCTTGGGGTTTTGAAGTGGATTGATGAGGAAATTGAAAAGCTAAGGAAGGAGAGTGAGGTATAATGGCAGAACTTGCCTGCAGGAATTGCAAGTTCATAAATGTAGATTCATCAATTTGCAAGAATTGCGGAAGCAGTGAACTCACGAAGGAGTGGTATGGATACGTGGTGATTATTGATCCTGAGAAGAGCGAGATAGCGAAGAGACTTGACATCAAAATTCCGGGAAAGTATGCACTCAGAGTGGGTTGAGTTTATGGAACAACTGAAAGGGCTTAGATTGCCTGATGAGATGAGGGAGGAACTCGCAAAGCCACACGGAAGACTTTACAGAGGGCAGGGAGATGAGTTGCTTCTTAAAGTTGAAGAGGTTAAGGACTGCAAACTCCTCTGCTGTGTGGGAGATTTGGTAAGTGCCTCGGCAGTGAGAGTTGGCTTAAATCCGGACATTGCAGTAATAGATGGCAAAACTCTAAGAGAAGATAAAGTAGATTTCAAACCTGACTTTTTTGAAGAGAAGATCGAAACTTTCAATCCAGCCGGATACATTACCTGTGAGCTGATTTCCGCGTTGAAGAGGGCTGTTGATGTAGCTGTTAATGGGAAAAAGGTGCTGGTATTTGTTGACGGAGAAGAAGACCTTGCTGTAATGCCACTCGGCATAATCCTTCCCGAAAAGTCTCTTATAATCTACGGTCAGCCACAGGAAGGAGTGGTTGCACTTGTGATTGATTCCAACAAGAAGATTCTAATACTCAACCTCTTAAAGAGAATGGAAAGAGTTGGAGAATGCGAAGAGCTGGTAGAGCTGACAGGAGGTGATTCGTTTGGAAGTTTACGTGGAGAATGAAAGATACAACCCGCTGCTCAGGAGAAAAGAGGTGTACTGCAGACTCAGCTTTGATGGCAAAACCCCATCGAGAGGGGAAGTGAGAGCAAAAATTGCCGGACTGATGAATGCGGAACTGGAAAGAGTTGTGGTGGACTGCATAAAGACCGAATTCGGAAAGACTGAAGCGAAGAGTTACGTGAAGATATACGACACTGTTGACGATTTGAAGGCCATTGAGGAGGACCACATCATCGAAAGGAACCTCAAGACTGCTGAGAGTGAAGCAGAAGAAGAAGGTGCTGAAGAGACAGAAGGTGGAGCAGAAGGTGAAGGAGCAGAAGACGAAGGAGAGGAGGAAGAAGAGGCTTAAGGAGGATTGATAGACATGGCGAAAGGTTCCGATAGTGTATACAGATTTTACGAGATTAAAGGCGAGAAGGTTGTAAGGAAGAAGAAGTCCTGCCCCAGATGCGGTGAGGGGGTATTTTTAGCAGAGCATAAGGACAGACTTAGCTGCGGGAAGTGCGGATACACTGAGTTCAAGAAACAGAAATGATTGCTCTTGGAATCGAGGGCACAGCATGGAGTTTAAGCGTTGGAGTTGTTGATGAAAAGAACGTAATAGCTCTGCTGAATGACCCCTATATCCCTAAGGAAGGAGGCATCCATCCACGAGAAGCTTCGCAGCATCACAGCGAGAAAATAGCCCCTCTTTTATCCAAATTGTTTGAGATAGTAGATAGAAACTCAATTGACCTTATAACTTTCTCTCAGGGTCCAGGGATGGGGCCATGCTTGAGAGTTGTTGCGACTGCAGCGAGATTGTTAGCTCTCAAGCTCAAAAAACCTCTGGTTGGTGTGAATCACTGTCTGGCGCACGTCGAGGTTGGAAGATGGAAGACGGGTGCAAAGAAGCCTGTTGCTTTGTATGTTAGTGGTGGAAACAGTCAGGTTATAGCGAGAAGAGGTGAAAGATACAGGGTTTTTGGCGAAACACTGGATATAGGAATAGGAAACGCTTTAGATAAGCTCGCAAGGCATATGGGCTTGAAGCACCCCGGAGGTCCGAAGATAGAGGAGTTGGCAGAGAGGGGAGAGAAATACTACAGCCTGCCCTATGTGGTAAAGGGTATGGACTTCTCCTTTAGCGGGATGGTTACAGCAGCGCAGAAACTTTACGATTCTGGAATAAGCATGGAAAATGTAGCTTTCAGCTTTCAGGAAACTGCTTTTGCCATGCTGACGGAGGTTACCGAGAGAGCACTCGCTTACCTCGACCTTGATGAGGTTCTTCTGGTTGGGGGTGTGGCTGCGAACAGAAGACTTCAGAATATGCTGAAAACCATGTGTCAGGACAGGAGAGCAAAGTTCTTCGTGCCACCAAAGGAGCTTGCTGGAGATAACGGAGCGATGATCGCCTACACCGGTTTACTCATGTACAAGCATGGTTACGAAACGCCAGTAGAAGAATCGTACGTCAAGCCAGATTTCAGAATAGAAGATGTAGTTGTAAACTGGGACTAACTTTTGTTTTCAATCTTCCTTTTCAGCCTCCTTTTTCATGAGTTTTTGTCTCTCTTTGGCCGTATATCCCGTAAGCTCTTCAAGGAATTTATTGTAGGTTTTGAGAGTTTTCATGGCCGTTTCGTCATCCGTTAGTTTTGTTTTTGATTCAGCATACAACTTTTTGTTCTCGAGCTTCAACCTCAGCTCCTCAATAGCCCCGAAGTTTCTTACAACATAAAAGTCCCCATCTGTCTCAAATCCGTTGAAGTGTTTCCGAAGCATTTCCTCAAGCCTTTCTGATGTAGGTTTAAAGCCCCTCTTGAATCTGTATTCTCGCATGCGGTCAATTGCTTTTTCAAATTAAAAAATTTTATCCTGTCGGGTACATTCAAAATTCTTAATAACCCCTTGCGGACAAAGTCAGATATGGAGTTCTACAGTGAGGCAAGACTTAACAACTGGATCAAGAAAATAGAGGAAAGCGAGATTAACGAGGATGATGTTTCAACCTTCGCTGTATTCGATCAGATGCTTGAAGACGTGGTCATAGCCTGCTTTAGTTTGTTAAGAGTTGTAAAAGAAAGAGAAATCAAAAAGTCCGATGCTATTCGCGAACTTCAAAAAGTATTCTCCTTTTTCAGAAGCTATGATTTTAGGGATGACTTGAAGAATGATCTTTACCAGTTCACACTTGAGAGTATAAGGGTGGTTTTGATGTCCTTCCAGTATTTCTTTGAGGGGAAGTTCAGCAAGAAGGATTTCAACGCATTGCTGGCAGATGCTGTTAAGAAGGAGAAGAAGGGTGATTATGATGCTTCCTTTGACGCTATTGCGAGAATGGGTGCCAAGATTATAAAAGGTGAACAGCTTCCAGAGCTGGATGTTCCCGAGGATAGCGTCGTTCTTAGCTGGCTCGACGGCATAGATGCTATCCAGTCGGTTTTTGAACTCAGCAGGATAGATGTCTCTACCGAGTGAAGTTGTAAAAGCGGCAAAAAGTGGAGATGAATACCAGCTCTACAAAGCGCTGCTCGTAAGTCATGGAAAGAGGGGAGAGAAAGCGTTTGAGTATCTGAAAGAAAGAAGGGTGAAAAAATACAGAGACTTTTTTGTTGTTGTGGGGAAAGAAGAGTACGTGGTTGAGGAGGATTCTTGCACATGTCCCGACTTTCTTGTCAACTTGAAGGGTTTAAAACCCTGTGCACACATACTTGCGGTAGAGGTTGCCAAACTCACGGGAAACTATGACCGCGTAGATGCCTACTATGTTGATTACGCCGATGATATTCTTAAGCGAAAGTAATTTTAGTTTGAGCTGAACTGTCTGGCATGGCGGTTTTAAGCGCGGAAGAGATCAAAAAAAGGATTTTTGAAGATAGTCTTATCAGAGACTACATTGACCTTGAAACTCAGCTTCAGCCTAATGGTTTTGATTGCACGCTCAGAGGGGTTGCAAAACTCAGAGGGTGTGGGAGGGTGGACTTTGATAACAGCAGAAGAGAGCTACCAGAACTTGAGGAGATTGGGTTTAAAGATTGGGTTTATTTACCGAAAGGGGTTTACAGAGCGTATTTAAATGAGGTTGTAAAGCTCGGAAAGGATATCATGGCAATTGCGAGACCGAGGTCTTCGCTCGTCAGATGTGGAGCGAACGTTCTGACTGCGGTTTGGGATGCTGGCTATGAGGGGAGGAGTGAGGTCGCCATTGTGGTGCACAACGATTATGGGATATGGTTGTCGAGAAACGCAAGAATCGTCCAGCTTGTGTTTATAAAGCTCACAGCAGAAACTGAGGGATACAGAGGGGTCTATAAGGGGGAGAACTTGTAGCCTCACATTACATTAAAGACGAAAAATTTATATACTCGTTTACTAACATAAAGTTAGTAACCAAGCATAAGTAGAGGGATAATCATGAGTAGAGTGGAAACGATACTTGAGGTACTCGGAAACGAAAGTAGGAGGAGAATACTCGAGTTACTTTCAAAAAAGCCATGCTACGTTAGTGAGATTTCATACTACCTTGGAATGGCTCCAAAAGCTGTGATAGAGCACTTAGAGAGGCTTGAGAAATCAGGACTCGTTGCAAGCTTCGAGGAGGGGAGAAGAAGGTATTACTACATCCCAAGAAGTCTCCGTCTCGAGGTTGTCATCTCTCCGCACAAGTTTGATGCCAAAATAAGGGATGGCGAAAACTACGACGTCCTTTCCTTAATGAGAGAGATCAGAAATGAGTTCAATATGATCGAAAGATTAAGGGATAGCTCAATCTCCGAAATATACAAGGCTTTGAAGCTTGCAGAGGACTTGCAAAACAGATTTTCAAGCATCCAGAGTGTTCTTGCGGTAAGAATCAACCAGTTCGTGGAGAGGATGCTCAACGAAGTAGAAAGGGTTCTCAGTGATGACCTTGAAAGGCTTGTGATGCTTGGACTGGCTAAGGGATTGAGAAGCGCTGCAGAAATTGCAGAATGTTTCAGGTTACCTTATAGAGAGGTTGAGAGAGCTCTGAACTCTCTCAGCAAGAAAGGGTTGGTTGAGAAAAAGGAAAATGATGGTGAAACCATTTGGATGATTAAATAAAGTATTGGAGGTGATGTGAAAATGTCGGGTAAAGATGAGATAAGTTTGAGAGTTGCTGAAGCCTACTATCGAGATGTTGGGAGAGGGATTGCAAGAATAGATCCGGCAGTTATGGAGAAGCTTAGACTTCAGAGTGGTGATATAGTAGAGATTATTGGAAAGAGCACAGTTCCTGCAATAGTCTGGCCGAGCTATCCTGATGACAGAGGAACGGGAATAATCAGGATTGATGGAAATCTCAGGAGCAACGCGGGAGTAGGTATTGACGACAGAGTTAAAATCAGGAAAGTCACACCAAAACCTGCAGAGAAGATAACACTCGCTCCAACTGAGCCGGTCAGGTTGATGGGAGGAGAAGCTTACCTTCTAAGGCTGCTTGAGGGCAGACCAGTGATTAGAGGTCAGAAAATAAGAGTTGAGGTGTTCGGTCATACGCTTACTTTCGTCATAACCGCAACCAAGCCCTCTGGGGTTGTAGTGGTTTCAAGAAAGACTGCGGTGGAGCTTAAGGAGAAGCCTGTGGAAGAAGTGACGAGAGCAGTGCCAGACGTAACTTATGAAGACATTGGAGGGCTTAAGAGAGAACTGAGACTCGTTAGAGAGATGATAGAACTTCCCCTGAAGCATCCAGAACTGTTTCAGAAGCTTGGAATTGACCCACCTAAGGGAGTGCTGCTTTATGGCCCACCTGGAACTGGAAAGACGTTGATAGCCAAAGCTGTGGCGAATGAAGTTGATGCACACTTCATAACTCTCAGCGGGCCCGAAATTATGAGCAAGTACTATGGTGAGTCCGAGCAGAGGTTGAGGGAGATATTCGAGGAGGCTAAGGAGAATGCGCCAGCAATAATTTTCATAGATGAAATAGATTCAATCGCCCCTAAGAGAGAAGAAGTTACTGGAGAAGTTGAGAGGAGAGTTGTGGCACAGCTACTGGCTTTAATGGATGGACTGGAAGCAAGGGGGCAGGTTATAGTCATTGGTGCTACCAACAGACCCGATTCTCTTGATCCTGCATTGAGGAGACCGGGGAGATTCGACAGAGAGATCGAAATCGGTGTCCCGGACAAGGAGGGTAGAAAGGAGATACTTGAGATTCACACAAGAAAGATGCCCCTTGCAGAGGATGTTGACCTTGAGGAGCTTGCAGAGCTTACGAACGGATTTGTTGGTGCTGATCTGGAGGCATTGTGCAAGGAGGCTGCGATGCATGCACTGAGAAGAGTTATACCTGAGATTGACATTGAGGCAGAGGAGATACCAGCAGAGGTTATCGAGAACCTTAAGGTGACGAGAGATGACTTTATGGAGGCGTTGAAGAATATCGAGCCTTCAGCAATGAGAGAGGTGTTGGTTGAGGTTCCGAATGTTAAGTGGGAGGACATAGGCGGGCTGGAACATGCAAAACAAGAGCTGATGGAGGCTGTAGAGTGGCCTCTGAAGTATCCTGATGTTTTCAAGGCTGCAAACATAAAACCACCGAGAGGAATACTGCTCTTCGGACCTCCCGGAACCGGAAAGACTCTGCTGGCAAAGGCCGTTGCCAACGAGAGCAACGCGAACTTCATCAGTGTTAAAGGGCCTGAGTTGCTGAGCAAATGGGTTGGAGAGAGCGAGAAACATGTCAGAGAGATGTTCAGAAAAGCGAGGCAGGTTGCTCCATGTGTGTTGTTCTTCGACGAGATAGATAGCCTTGCTCCAAGAAGAGGGGGCACAGGTGACTCTCATGTCACAGAAAGAGTAGTTAGCCAGTTGCTGACCGAACTCGACGGAATGGAAGAGCTGAAGGATGTGGTGGTCATAGCGGCAACCAATAGACCTGACATGATTGACCCAGCTTTACTGAGACCCGGTAGAATTGAGAGACACATATACATCCCACCACCTGACAAGAGGGCGAGAGAGGAAATATTCAAGATTCATCTGAGAGGAAAGCCCTTGGCAGAGGACGTGAGCATAGAGGAGCTTGCAGAGAAGACCGAGGGTTACAGCGGAGCGGACATTGAGGCAGTGTGTAGGGAGGCAGGAATGCTGGCGATAAGAGAGCTGATTAAACCCGGAATGACAAAAGAGGAGGCACAAGAGGCTGCTAAGAAGCTTAAAATAACAAAGAAGCATTTTGAGGAGGCATTGAAGAAAGTTAAGCCAAGTCTTACAAAGGATGACATAAGGAGGTATGAAAAGATGATCGAGGACTTTCATAGGATATATGCTTAAACCCTACGGGGGGTGATGCGAGATGGTGTGGAGAAGGAGAAGAAGAAGGGATTGGGATGAAGAATGGGACATATTCGATGAGTTCTTTGGAAGATTCGGGATAGACGATATCTTTGAAAGAATGATGAGAGACATAGAGGACATTTTCAGAAGGGCAGAAACGGGAGAAATAAAGCCTATAGTAAGGGGTTTCAGCATTAGAATAGGGCCAGACGGAAAACCTGAAATCAGAGAGTTTGGAACAAAGCCGGAGCCGACGATAAGAGAAGGAATAGAGGAGAGGAAACCGCTGGTTGACGTAATTGAGACTGACAACGAAGTGCAGGTTATTGCCGAAATGCCCGGAGTGAGCAAAGAGGACATAGAACTCAACGCAACTGAAACATCTCTTGAAATAAGGGCAGAAGGAGAGAGCAGAAAGTACTATGAGACGGTTGAGCTACCCACAGAGGTCGAGCCTGACTCAGCAAAGGCAAGATACAACAACGGTGTACTTGAGGTCGTTCTGAAGAAGAAAACACCAAAGAAGAGTGGAAAGAAAATAAAGATTGATTAACCTTCTATTTTTTATTTTTAAGGTAGAAGGTGAAAGTGCAAGGGAAAAGGGGAAGAATTTATAAACACCTGAGCAATCTTGCATACAAGCTCCGGTGGTGTAGCCCGGCCAATCATACGGGACTCTCGATCCCGTGACCCGGGTTCAAATCCCGGCCGGAGCACCATTTTATTATTAGAGGCGTTCCAGAAGGCAGAGTAGGCAACTGTGAAGTTCTCCAGCAATCTATTAACCACCACGTTCAAGTTCAGTCCTTCAGCCTTGAGGAAGTCATATATCTCCTTTTTTAATTTTAATCTCACATTTACAATTGGTTCGGACTGGTCGTCATTGGTAAAATTTTTACCCATCCTGAACCATTTATGACCCTTCACCTACTTTTATCATACTGTAGCAGTAAAAATCTGCAGGAAATGCAGGGAAGTTTGCCCGATGAAGATAGATATACCGAGGATGATAGGGGAGATAAGGAAGTTGCTTGTTTAAAGATAGAGGATGTTGAACAACTAGATGTCGTTTTGTTCAGGGATTAACCGGTATTTTTATAATTCTTATAATGACATTTTTAAGTTCTTCACCTCGTCAAAGCTGCTTTCTCCACAACTCGTGCCTGTTCCTACACTAGAAGACCCTTCTGAAAACGCCTTTCTGGAAGTCTGGCTCTATGTTTTTTAGGATTGCGTCCTCTCCGCATGTGCGACATTTTCTGAATATTCTATGCATAATAAACTTCTTGGTTCTAGTGTTCGAAAATGCAGTTGCAGAAAAAAGTTTTATGGTCTTGAGCAAAACTATTTATACTAAAACAAACAACAAAATACATGGGTAGAAAGCGAGTTTATGAAGTTGTAAGACATTTACCAGCAGAAGAGCTCGATAAAAGGATCAAAAAGCTTGAAAAAGACACAAGAGTTCTTCAGAGGCTTTACTTCATAAGACACCTTTACAGAGGGA
>JAPDIX010000026.1 GCA_029259345.1 Archaeoglobi archaeon | reverse complement strand
ACTCTCTGAACCTTTCATGGGGTGATACAGTAAGACTTATCCTCGTTCAGAAAGTAACAGGAGACTGGCACAACAAATACAGGCATGATCATTTTGATTCGAGGGAGGGCGAGAATAGTCCTTACCTCGTTTTGGATGTCCTGAGGGATCAAAATCCACCATCAATTACAATAATAAGCCCTGAGAACAATTCAGAGATTAATTATACTGAAAAAGTGTTGGTAAAAATTGCAACCAATGAAGAAGCGAAATGTCAGTATGCTACAAGCGACTTTGTGTATGGAGAGGGAACTAACCTTACATCCAATGGAACAGAACATGTGTTTGAGCTGAGTGTTGAAGGTGGTAAGGAGTATACGCTCTACTATCGCTGCATTGACAAGTACGGTAATGCAAACCCGTCAAGTGTTATCCACAAGTTCACTGTGCAGCCGAGAACCAGTAAGCCAGACATCTCAAACCACCTCACCCCATCAAAAGATGCAAGAATTTCTCCAATCCTGAGGTGGAATAAAGGTAATGCCGATTTGGCAGTGGGAAGCCACGACAGATACAGAACTGTGCTCGAGTTCACACTTCCAGAAGGTATAGGCGAGATAAACTCGGTTAAAGTTTACCTGTATGTTGAATCCACGGAAAACAGCCAGTATAACCACACAATTGAGCTATACACTCTCAACGGAGATTTCGATGAGGTTGCTGTAAACTGGACTCACAAAAACAGTAATGAAAAGTGGGACACTCCCGGAGGAGACCTTGGGATACTGGTTGACCACTATTACGCAACAGGAGACCTCTCAGGCCAGTGGATATCATTCAGCCTGAAAGGGAATGAAGCAGATAACTCTCTGAACCTTTCATGGGGTGATACAGTAAGACTTATCCTCGTTCAGAAAGTAACAGGAGACTGGCACAACAAATACAGGCATGATCATTTTGATTCGAGGGAGGGCGAGAATAGTCCTTACCTTTTAATTGACTGGTAAAAATATCTTACCAAAATTTAAATATTTACCACAATTTTTATTAAGTGTTTTGTGTATATTATTTTGCTGGTATTTATGAAAAGTATTAAAGTTGGAGTTATCGGTGCGGGAATAATGGGGAAGCATCACGCAAGAGTCTATTCAGAGATACCATTTGCCAATCTCGTCGGTGTTGCAGATTTAAATGAGGAGAAGACTAAGGAGGTTGCGAGAGAATTTAAAACTCAGGCGTTTACCGATTTTGAAGAGCTTTTGGCAAAAGACTTAGATGCGGTGAGTATTGCTGTTCCGACAAGCCTCCATAAAGATGTGGCGCTTAGGGTGGCTGACTATGGAGTTGATATGATTATTGAGAAGCCGATTGCAGATTCTGTCGAAAACGCTCGTAGAATTGTAAAAGCTGCAAGAAAGAATGATGTAAAGGTTACGGTAGGACATATCGAACGCTTCAACCCTGCTGTTTTGAAGTTGAAGGAGTTAATAAGAAAAGGTGAGCTGGGAAGTATTATTGCAATTTCTTGCAAAAGGGTTGGCCCATATTCGCCACGCATTAGAGATGTGGGTATTATAATAGATCTTGCAGTGCATGAGATAGACACAATATCTTTCCTCTACGGAATGAGGGCGGATAGTGTCTATGCTGTTGCTGGAAGTATCTTTCACAATTGGGAAGATTATGCCTCACTCCTTATTAGGTTTTATCCGGATAAAGTTGGACTGATAGACACAAACTGGCTAACTCCAAGTAAAGTGAGAGTGCTAAATGCAGTAGGGACAAAAGGTGTCGCAAATCTGAATTATTTAGAGCAAAGTCTTGAAGTTGCAAGAGTGGGCAAAAAGGTATCGGTGAATGTAGAGAGGAGGGAACCTCTAAGGAATGAATTGGAGGCTTTTTTGAATTGTGTTATGACGGACAATGAGCCAGAACCATCAGCAGAAGATGGTTTATACGTTCTTTCTGTAGCCATCTCAGCCATAAAGTCATACAAGTCTGGTTTACCAGTAGAGATAGGAGGGATACTCGCTTGACTCGGACAAATACGTTCTAAAACACCTAATTAAATTAACGGTATAATCAGAGGTATTCTTCTTCATATCGCTTTGCCCAGAACTCCTCTAATTCCTCAAGAAGTGCTGGGTCGAAAACAATGTCTTCTTTTTCAAGTTGTCTCGTTCTTCTATCCTCAGATATCATTATAACTATAGTAGTTATACTAGTATTTAAAGTTAACTAAACAGAGTTAGGACGTGTCCAACAAACACCACCTCAACCGATTGTAATACAGCATAAACAGCTTACAGAACAGATTCCAGTTTCTAATCGGTCTACAGCTTGTTATGTAGCAAAAGAAAATCCTGATCCTCTGCTTCAGCAAAAACAATGATTCAACCAAGCTCCTCTCACCTTTGATGCTCATACTCCAAACCAAGACTCTCCAAATCTCAGCTTTCTCGCAGTACTCAAGCATTTCCTTGATGAAGGATCTGGCAGTCAAATAGTTCCCCGTTGTGTAGACCCTCATCAAAATAAGCCCATTTCTTTCCACATCTATTGCTGCATATACGTTGCTTTTTATTGGCTTTAACTACTGTCTCATCTATTGCCACAATTTTTTTGTTTTTTCTCAGATGAAATTGGTAATTTCTCCTCAAACTTCTTTACCCAGTTCCAGACAGAGGTTTTTGAAACAGGATGAAGCTCGGAAAGGATATTTTTGCAGTTCTCCTCACCGAGGATACTTAGATGTAGTTACTATTCCCAGTACTTTGATTTCAAAAGGTATTTTGTTCCTTTCAAAGACTTTAAGCTCTTTAACAATTTCCTTTAGAGATTGCATATTTTGGTGTTATGTTTTAGATTTGTAGGTTTTGGTAATGTGGACATGTCCCAGAGTTATCTGACCAAAAACTAAAAAATAATAATTAAAATTAGTCTTTCCTTGCTCTGAGCAAAACTATGGCAGCAAGCACCCCAATGGCACCAATAGCCATTGGTGGGAATTCAGGAATTGATGTTCTTCTCTCCCATGTCTTCTCGACCTGGTTTGATTGGACAGTAACACCCTGACTATCCATCATACTCGCCACTATCACATCAGTTCCCGCAGAGGTACCGGTGTATATGAAGATTGCCTGTCCATTGATGTCTGTGGCCACAATCTCCGTCAGCCCAGCGTGTGGTCCAGATACGATTGTAAAGGTCACATTGCGACCCACGATCGGCTGTCCGTAATCATCTTGGACTGTGGCGGTAACTGTATGCTGAGTGTTAAGGACATTCGTTGCAGAAACAGGTGAGAGAACAATACCTTCACCAACAACGGCCGAAGTGGAAAGGAAGAATGCTGCGAAGAAGATGTTATCATCGTTTGACGGGTTCTTTGTAAAGACGTTTATGTTCGTGTCGCCATCTGCAACGAGCGGGATGAGGCTGTAAAGTTCATCGTCGTATCTTGGATTTGTGGCATCACCATGTGAGTAGGCATCTGCCGGGTTTGCATTGCTGTCATCCAGCCCACCGACAGTTAGCAAAGCGCCGTTAGCTGGTTGTCCATCATCCTGACCTCCTGCTGATGAAGTCAAGCGAACGCCGTTAACATCAACTTCGCTGTACTGACCCTGGCTGTATGAGGTCTGATAACCAAATGATATGCCAAGTGACATGTCCAACACCAAATTCGGATCGCTCTTGTCTATCGGCTCTGCAAGCAAAACCGCAAAGGTGTCTCCCGAAACGTCCTGCGCTCCAAAGAGCAGCACCACCGTGTTGTCAGTCATCTGACTTGGATCATCGAAAATTACTGCGAGAATTACACCGTCTGTACTGTATGTGTCGGCTTCGCTTATGTTGAAGTTAATCCTTCCCGCCGGGGCAGAATCAATCTTGGACTTCACTATTGAAGTTACATTTGCCCAGTAATTCCACGAGCTTATACTGCTTGGAGTTTCAATATTCCACGAAACACCAACTCCATCTATGGTTATATCTCCGTCAGATAGTTTATGGTGTGAAAAGCCCGTAGTTGCAGCTGCCAGATAGGCTGCCCTTACCGTTGCACCACTCGGCTTCTCCACCTGAATGATGCCAGTGTTTGCAGGATATACGCCGAGACCATCTATTGACAGGCTGATTTTTCCAGATTCAGATACAACCGGGACGATTGATCCCATCGTTACTTCTGTTAATCCTGTATTTTCAGTATCAGTGCCTATTTCGACAGCAGAAACGTTTGTCAGAATTGTCGTGAGCACTACCATGGTCACTAATATCGGTAATAACGCTTTTTTCATTTTTACACCTCCTTGTAATTTTTTAAATTCTACTTCTAACTATATATATTTTTCTTTTAGGAAAAATTTTATTCTTATAATCATAATGAGATTTTCTGCTATGAGACAAGCTTTTTAATAACTTCAAGTGATTAGAAAATGAATGGCATGCAAAATTCACAACTCAGTCAGTATTTACGGAGATACTAAGATTGGCGATGGGTCTATTGTGATGGAGAACGTCATTCTGGGACATCCTTCGGCTAATTTGCTAAAGCAGGACTGGGAAAGGCTAAAGTTTAAAGGTGTGAGCATAGGTAAAAACGCAATTATTCGCTCTGGAACTGTAATCTACTGTAATGTCGAAATTGGAGACAACTTCGTGACTGGTCACAATGTGGTAATAAGGGAGAAGACTGTAATTGGTAACAACGTCTTAGTAGGGACAAACACTGTCATCGAGGGCAATACAAGAATCGGTGATTACGTCAGCATTCAGTCAAACGTTTTCATTCCAGTTAACACAATAATCGAGGACTTTGTTTTTCTCGGACCCAATGCGGTTTTAACTAATGATAAGTATCCACTGAGAAAAGACTACGAACTAAAAGGTTCAATAGTAAGGAGAGGAGCGACGATTGGAGCGAACTCTGTTATCTTGCCATCAGTTGAGATCGGAGAGGGTGCTTTTATAGCTGCTGGTTCGGTTGTGACGAAAGATGTTCCTCCTTGGAGCTTAGCCATCGGGTCTCCTGCTAGAATTCGTGACCTTCCAGACGATTTAAAAACAATTAACAAACTGAAAAGTGAACACAATGACTGATGCTGCAACAATAATACTTCTCAGCATTTTTCAAGGACTGTTTGAGTGGTTTCCAGTCAGCAGTGAGGGGGTCTCTATTTTCTTAATGGTTAACGTGTTCAACTTTGATCCAACACCTGCATTAACTTACTCAATTTTTCTCCATATTGGCACTATGCTTGCAGTCTTGGTTAAGTTTAGGCGAGAGTTTTTCAAAATGCTTCAGTTAAGAGACACCTATCTTTTGAGTTTGGTTATTGTGGCTACAATTTTTACCGCTTTAACAGCGATACCCATACTGAACACTCTCAAGGAGTTCAATAATGGTGAAATGGTTAATCTTCTGATTGGAGTTATGCTTATAGTTACTGGAGTGATTCTGCGGTTGCCAAAAACCGGAATGAGGCACCTTTATGATTTTCGTTTGAAAGAAGCTGCATTGCTGGGTCTGGTGCAGGGTTTCGCAATAATTCCGGGAATATCGAGGTCTGGTGTAACTGTTAGCTTTCTCCTTTTGAGGAAGCTGAATGAGGAGGAGGCCCTAAAACTCTCCTTCATCATAAGTGTACCAGCTGTTTTCGGTGCTGCCCTAATAAATGGGCTGCCAGCGAATGTGACGATCACCTCCTCTGTCTTAGGCGTAGCTGTAGCCTTCATTGTGGGTTACATAACAATAGATTTGCTGTTAAATTTTGCAAGACGTTCTAACTTCTCTTTATTTTGTATCGTATTTGGCCTTTTGGCAATTATAACCACATTATTATTACTGATATTTTAAAGAAATGAAAATTTACCCACACCTTGTAAACCCGCAGAACCTGCAGGTTGCACACCCCTCTCCGTACTCCAAGACGTTACCGCACTCAGGGCAAACACCACCAATCTGCTTCGTCCTCTCCCCCCTTTCTTCTCCTTCAGCAAACTCTGTAAGGGGCTTTATTCCCTCAACCTCAAACCTTATCTTCTTGTATTCTCCTTTCAGGTGCTTTTCCAGAACCTTTGCTACACCATCAGCACATGACGTTATGACTTCTCCATTATCAAAGCCTGGTGAGGGACAGCGGATGTTCTTCAGCTGTCTTATCAGCACCTCGGGGTCAATCCAGCTTCTCAGGGCGATGGACAGAAGCCTGCCCATAGCCTCAGTCTGCGAAGCAGCACAACCTCCACTCTTTCCGAGCTGAACGAAAACTTCTGCGATTCCGTACTCATCCTCGTTGATGGTCACATAGAGTGAGCCGCAACCAGTCCTCGTCTCTATTGTTCTGCCTGTTGTTATTCGGGGTCTTGGCCTTGGCTCGATGTACTTTGCTGGGGGTCTCGGTTTCGTCTCTTTCTTCTCCTCTTCAGCCTTCTTTATCCTCAAAACCTGTTCTTCCCTGCTTCCATCTCTGTAAACAGTAATTCCTTTACATCCAAGATCATAGGCCAGCAAAAATGCCTTCTCAACATCCTTTCTCGATGCAGAGTTCGGCAGGTTTATTGTCTTGCTAACTGCATTGTCTGTATACTTCTGAAACGCTGCCTGCATTTTAACATGCCATTCAGGCGAGATGTCGAGGGCACACTTGAAAACTCTTCTAATATCTTCTGGAATCTCCTCTATCCCTTGAATGCTACCTTCAACAGCTACTTTTTCGATCAGCTCCTCAGTGTATATCTCCCTCTCCTTCAAAACATTCTCAAAAATCTCATTAACTTCGAAGAACTCTTCTCCATCGAGAATGTTCATCCTTTTGTATGCGAGTGCAAATACAGGTTCTATGCCACTTGAGCATCCTGCAATGATGCTTATCGTGCCAGTTGGAGCAATGGTTGTGGTTGTTGCATTCCTCATCTTCATCCCTTTCATTTCCCACACACTCCCCTCCCAGTTCGGAAAAACTCCTCTCTCCTCCGCCAGTTGCTGTGAAGCCTTGTGGCTCTCCTCCTGAATGAACTTCATAACTTCCTCTGCAAGCTGCAAAGCCTCCTCACTGTCATAGGGAATACCGAGAAGGAAAAGCATATCCGCCCAGCCCATCACACCTAGTCCAATTTTACGATTTGCCTTTGTCATTTCCTCAATTTCGGGGATGGGATAACTGTTAACATCAATAACATCATCAAGGAACCTTACAGCAGTCCAAACAGTTTCTTTCAGCTCCTCCCAGTCAATTTCACCATCCTTAACGAATCTGGCGAGGTTTATGCTTCCGAGGTTACATGACTCATAAGGAAGCAGAGGTTGTTCACCACACGGATTTGTAGCCTCAATCTGCCCGATATGAGGAGTTGGGTTGTACCTGTTTATGGTGTCTATGAAGACCATCCCCGGCTCTCCGTTCCTCCAAGCACCATCAACAACGAGGTTGAATATTTTTCTTGCAGGAATTTTTCTCACAACCTCTCCGGTTCTGGGATTTATGAGTTCGTAGTCTTCATCTTTCTTCAACGCCTCAATAAAGGCATCAGTAGCGGCAACACTAATATTGAAATTCCTCAAAACACCTTCCTCCCATTTTGCGGTTATAAATTCTTCGATATCAGGATGGTGGACGTTGAGTATGCCCATATTAGCCCCTCTCCTCTTTCCACCCTGCTTTATCTGTTCGGTTGCAGCATCAAATATTTTCATGAAGCTAACAGGACCGCTTGCAACACCCATCGTGGATTTTACAATATCCCCCTTTGGTCTGAGCCTTGAAAAGCTGAATCCTGTCCCACCACCGCTCTTCTGAACCTTCGCCATGTCCCACAGAGCTTTAAAGATACCGTCAATGGAGTCCTCGACAGGGATTACAAAGCACGCGGAAAGCTGGTTCAATTCTGTTCCAGCGTTCATCAGAGTTGGGGAGTTGGGCATAAACTTTTGCTCCCATAACAATCTGAAAAACTTCTCAGCCCACTTCTCCACATCGTTGCCGTAATTCTCTTCAGCCTTTGCAATCGCTTTTGCAACTCTCCAGCACATTTCTTCTGGAGTCTCAATTACATTACCTTCATCATCCTTTAGCAAATACCTTTTTCTCAATACTGTTTCAGCGGTACGGTTAAGTTTCATCAGATCACCAATGAAGATTGGTTGGGTTTCAAATAAAATCGTTGTGGCTACTTTACCACTGCACCTACTGAAGTTTTCTTCCTCCATATATAGAAAATTTACCTTACATCACATCAAGTTATTTTGACGTTTTGAGTTAGTTTTTTTAAAATTATAAGACAAATTGTTGGTATGGCAACCGTAATTCTCAGAGAGGATGAAGTTAAACAACTAATAGATATGGGAGAAGCCATGAACGCTGTTGAAGAAGCCTTCAAGCTTTATTCCCTCGGAAAAGCCTCAATGCCACCAAAGGTGTATTTGGAATTTCAAAACGGAGATTTGAGAGCGATGCCTGCTCACATAATGGGATGCGCTGGGATAAAGTGGGTCAATTCCCACCCAAACAATCCCAAAATTGGCTTACCAACAGTAATGGCCTTGATGATTTTGAATGATCCGGAAACGGGTTTTCCTCTTGCAGTTATGGATGCCACATTTCTCACATCACTAAGAACCGGGGCTGCTGGTGGTGTAGCAGCAAAATACCTCGCAAGGAAGGACAGCAGAGTTTTCGGGTTCGTAGGTTGTGGAAAGCAGGCATACTTCCAGTTCGATGCTCTCAGGAAAACTTTTGACATTGATCTTGTAAAGGCCTATGATCTGAGGAAAGATGCTGCTGAAGCTTTTACAGACTACTGCAAAAAAGCAGGTGTTGATGCTTCAATTACGGATGTAAAAAATGCATGTAAGTGTGACGTTCTGGTTACAACGACACCATCAAGACAACCCGTCGTAAAAGTGTCATGGATTGACAATGGGACTCACATAAATGCAATAGGAGCTGACGCTGCAGGAAAGCAGGAACTCGAAGTAGAGATCCTATTGAAGGCTAAGGTCGTCGTGGATGACATTGAACAGGCAATGCATGGGGGAGAAATCAACGTGGCCGTGTCAAATGGTGTTATGCAAATGAACGACATTCATGCAACCATTGGAGAAGTTATTGCTGGTATGAAGCCGGGAAGAGAGAGCGATGATGAGATAACGATCTTCGACTCAACAGGCTTGGCGATACAGGATATCGCTGTTGGAGAGGTCGTGTTTGAAAATGCAAAGAGAGAGGGTAAAGGTTTGAAAATGCAGTTTTTCAAAATATGAAGGTTCTTGCGCTGATTTCAGGCGGTAAAGATTCGATGCTCGCTTTACATGAGGTGGCTGAAGAACATGAGATTGTTGGACTGCTTGGAATCGTTCCGGAAAAAGATGACTCTTACATGTTTCACTCTGTAAACCTGCATCTGCTTGATGCCATTGCTGACTGTCTCAAAATTCCGATTACGAAGATCAGGGTTTCAGGGGTGAAAGAGGTTGAAGTGAAAGAGCTGGCAGAACAGATTGAAGGTATCGACGCAGATGCTTTGTGCATAGGCGGAATAGAATCAAGCTATCAGAAAAGGAGGTTTGAGAGAGTATGCGAAAAGGTAGGAATGAAACTAATCGCTCCACTCTGGAAAAGAGATGCTGAGGGAATAATGAAAAGGGTTGTTGAGGAATTTGATACAATTATAGTCAGCGTGTCTGCAATGGGTCTCAATGAGTCTTTTTTGGGACGTAAAATAGATGAAGAGTGCTTTAACGATCTAAAAAAGGTTCACGAAAAGTACAAAATCCATCTCGCAGGTGAGGGAGGAGAATATGAAACTCTCGTTCTCGACGCCCCTCTATACAGAAAAAGAATAAAAATTCTGAGGGGGAAAAAATTCTGGGATGGTGTGAGGGGTTACTATATAGTTGAAGATTTTTCGAAAATTTCGAAAGTTTGAAGAGAAAAATTTAGAAAGAATTAGACGTAAATATTTCGAAAAGATAAGCTTTTACAAGCTCTTAAAACAAGTAAAAATTCGTAAACCTTTAATCATGAAACAATTTTTCGAAAGATTTATATAAGTTTCAGAAAGAAAATAAATGCAGTTAGGAGGTGAAAGAAGTATGCCTTTGATTAAAACACCGCCACCACACGGCGGAAAACTTGTTGATAGAGTTGTTAAAAAAAGGGAAATCGCTGAAAAAATGATTGCTGGATGCCCAACTTTCGAATTGAAGCCTACAACGCTTCCAGATGGTACGCCGATTCGTCACGTGTACAGAGAAATAATGTCTGTCTGTTATGGTTTCTTCAGCCCTGTTGAAGGTTCAATGGTTCAAAATGAGCTTGAAAGGGTTCTTAATGAGAGAAGACTGCTGAGCGAGTGGATTTTCCCCTATCCTATTTTGTTTGATGTCAGCGAAGAAGACTACAAGGCACTTAACGTCAAAGAAGGAGATAGACTTCTGCTCATGCTGAAAGGGCAACCATTCGCAACGATCGACATCGAGGAAATCTACAAGATTGACCCCGTTGATGTGGCAACCCGCACTTTCGGAACTCCTGAGAAAAACCCTGAGGTTGTTAGAGAACCCTTCAACGACAAGCATCCTGGATACGTGATTTACAAGATGCACAATCCAGTCATAATTGCGGGCAAATACACCATCGTAAATGAGCCGAAATTCAAGGAACCCTTTGACAGGTTCTGGTTCCCACCAGCAAAATGCAGAGAAGTCATAAAGAACGAGAAGAAGTGGAGGACAGTTATTGCTCACCAGACGAGAAACGTTCCCCATGTTGGGCATGAGATGCTGATGAAATGTGCTGCATACACTGGCGATATTGAACCATGCAATGGGATTCTTGTCAACGCAATAATTGGAGCAAAGAGGAGAGGAGACTACCCAGATGAAGCAATACTTGAAGGTCATGAGGCTGTCAACAAGTACGGCTACATCAAGCCTGAGAGGCATATGGTGACCTTCACATTCTGGGACATGAGATATGGTAATCCAATCGAGTCGCTCCTCCATGGTGTGATCAGACAGAATATGGGCTGCACCCACCACATGTTCGGAAGAGACCATGCGGCTGTGGGTGAGTACTACGACATCTATGCCACGCAAATTCTCTGGAGCGAGGGCATTCCGAGCTTTGGCTTCGAAGCCCCACCGAATGAGGTTGATTACGGCCTGAAAATCATCCCGCAGAACATGGCCGAGTTCTGGTACTGCCCGGTCTGTCAGGAAATCGCATACAGTGAGAGCTGTGGACACACTGATGCAAAGCAAAAGTTCAGTGGTAGCTTCCTGAGAGGAATGGTCGCTGAAGGTGTATTCCCGCCAAGAGTTGTCATGAGGCCTGAAGTTTACAAGCAGATCGTAAAGTGGTGGAAAGTGTACAACTACCCATTCGTCAACAGAAGGTACTTGGAGATGAAGAACAAGGAGCTTGAGATTGATCTCCCAGCGATGGAGGTACCTAAGGCGTGAGGTGATGGAGATGCCGCACTACATTTCGGTAATTCTGGATGATGAAAGGTACGAGAAGATCAAGGGCACACCGCTTGAGGAGAAAATTACCTACCTCTTTGGCGGACAACTGAAGTCCCTGATCGTGGAGGTCCCAGAGGAGAAATCGGAGAAGATCCTCAAGGCTTTTGACAAGGCGAGGATTGACTCAAGAGGTTACATTGAGGATGTTCCGGTAGCGTTCAGAAGAGCAGTCTTCGAGGAAATTGCTAAGGCAAAGTCTCTGGATGTCATTGACAAGGTCCTTGAAAGGTTGGACGATCTGGTGGAGGCCGGGAAAAAGGAGGATGAGTACATTCCTCCGCCAGAAATAGAGTAAAATTTCAAAAATTTTTTAAAAATTGGAATGAAAAAAGTGGGAGGTGAGTTGAATGCCATCGTTTGTAAACCCCGAAAAGTGTGATGGATGTAAGGCGTTGGAGAGAACGGCGTGTGAGTACATCTGCCCCAACGACTTGATGACGCTCGATAAGGAGGCAATGAAGGCCTACAACAGAGAGCCTGACATGTGCTGGGAGTGCTACAGCTGTGTTAAGATGTGCCCACAGGGTGCAATTGACGTTAGAGGCTACGTGGACTACTCCCCACTCGGTGGAGCCTGTGTGCCCATGAGAGGTACATCTGACATCATGTGGACTGTAAAGTACAGAAATGGAAAGGTGCTCAGATTTAGGTTTGCAATAAGAACAACCCCATGGGGCTCAATCCAGCCATTTGAGGGATTCCCAGAGCCAACAGAGGAGGCTTTGAAGAGCGAACTTCTAAGCGGTGAACCGGATATTATTGGAACGAGCGAATTCCCACAGGTAAAGAAGAAGGCCTAAAGGTGAGGTGGTAAAAATGGTATATGTTCCGAAAAAGATTGAAACGTTTAAAGCGGCAGACGTGCCGACAGAGGTTGTAGAGACGGACGTCTTGATCATTGGTGGCGGTTTCTCTGGCTGTGGTGCAGCGTACGAAGCTGCCTACTGGGCAAAGCTTGGTGGGCTAAAGGTTACACTCGTTGAAAAGGCTGCTGTTGAGAGAAGTGGAGCCGTTGCCCAGGGTCTTTCTGCCATAAACACCTACATTGACCTCACTGGTAGAAGTGAGAGGCAGAACACCCTTGAGGATTACGTTAGATACGTAACCCTCGACATGATGGGTCTCGCAAGAGAAGACCTCGTTGCCGACTATGCAAGGCATGTTGATGGCACAGTCCACCTCTTCGAGAAGTGGGGACTGCCGATCTGGAAGACTCCCGATGGGAAGTATGTGAGAGAGGGACAGTGGCAGATAATGATCCACGGTGAGAGTTACAAGCCTATAATCGCCGAAGCTGCAAAGATGGCTGTAGGTGAGGAGAACGTATATGAGAGAGTCATGGTCTTTGAGCTGCTAAAGGACAAGAATGACCCGAATACGGTTGCTGGAGCTGTTGGTTTCAGCGTTAGAGAGGCTAAGTTCTACGTGTTCAAGGCCAAGGCAGTCATCCTTGCTACTGGTGGCGCAACACTGCTCTTCAGGCCGAGAAGCACCGGAGAGGCTGCTGGTAGGACATGGTATGCGATCTTCGACACGGGCAGCGGTTACTACATGGGTATGAAGGCTGGAGCAATGCTCACCCAGTTCGAGCACCGTTTCATCCCGTTCAGATTCAAGGACGGTTATGGGCCAGTTGGAGCGTGGTTCCTGTTCTTCAAGTGTAAGGCCAAGAACGCATACGGTGAGGAGTACATAGTGACAAGGGATGAGGAGCTGAAGAAGTACGAGCCATACGGAACTGCCACTCCAACACCAACACCGCTGAGAAACCATCAGGTCATGCTTGAGATGATGGATGGCGTCCATCCGATTTACATGCACACCGAAGAAGCTCTTGCAGAGCTGGCTGGAGGAGACAAGAAGAAGCTGAAACACATCTACGAGGAGGCATTCGAGGACTTCCTTGACATGACTGTGAGCCAGGCACTGCTATGGGCGTGTCAGAACATTGACCCGCAGGAAACGCCGAGCGAAGCAATGCCAGCAGAGCCATATATCATGGGTTCACATAGCGGTGAGGCCGGATTCTGGGTCTGCGGTCCAGAGGACCTGATGCCGGAGGAGTATGCCAAGCTCTTCCCGCTGAAGTACAACAGAATGACGACAGTCAAGGGACTGTTTGCAATCGGTGACTGTGCTGGAGCCAACCCGCACAAGTTCTCCAGCGGTTCGTTCACTGAGGGC
>JAPDIX010000059.1 GCA_029259345.1 Archaeoglobi archaeon | reverse complement strand
TTCTTTGCAGCCTTCACAACCCCATCATCTTTATCCACAACAAGAAGGACGCTCTTCTTTGCAACGTATCTCCTGCCTCTCATCTTTCCCTTTCCTGCTCTGTATCTCTTCCTCTCCTTTGCCCTTTCCACATCATCGTAAACTCCTATTGCCTTAAATATCTCTGCAATTTCCTTTGTTCTCTTAACCGAATTCATCTCATCAGAAACGATTTTGGGAAGTTCACCCTCAAACAGATGGTTTCTAGCCTTCACAATCTCCTCGTTTGCCGTGGCGGCAATTGCCGACCTGAGTGCTTTTCTCATCTCTTTCCTGTTTATCTTCTCTGCCCACTTCCTCTCAGGCTTTGGTGGGTGCGCTCTTCTCCCTCCAACTGCTTGGGGGACGACTACCGCCCTTCTCCCAAGTTTCCATCTCGGAACCCTCGCATATCCATGACCTGGACCCCAGTTCTCCCATGCGTAGTTGACTCCACTGAGCGGATTTGGCCCATAGGGCTGTCTGCGGTGTGACTGGATTGCAAGCACGGCCTTCTTAATTATGTCTGGTCTGAACTCATCATAAAATACATCAGGAAGCTCTATTTCCTCGACAACCTCTCCTTTCAAGCTCAAAACCTTGGCTTTCATACTCATCTCCCCTGCTTAGATGCGGTGCTCATATACACGATATTGACCCCATCAAACTCTGCCTTCGGAGGTCTGATTGCATCTCTCATCCTGACGAGCCTTTTGACACTCCCGGGAACTGAGCCGGTAACAAGCACATACTGGGTTCTTATAACTCCATAATGCAGAAATCCACCTTTTGGTGTTATCTCTTCCCCATTTTCACCGATCTTTATCAGTCTTTTGTTATACTCAGTCCTCTGGTGGAAGCCCGTTTGCCCAGCTTGTGGAACAGTCCATCTTACATGATGTGGATTCCAAGGGCCGAGATTTCCAATTCTTCTGTGTTTGCTGCTTCTCGCGTGCTTTGCATTAAGCGTTATAACTCCCCATCTCTTAACCGGCCCCTGAAAGCCCTTACCCTTGGTGATTGAAACCACATCAATTATCGCTCCTTCCTCAAAAACCTCTGAAACGGTAATTTCGTTACCTAATTTGGAGATTGCATACTCCAAGGCTTCTTCAACACTTCCTCCAATCTTGTGCTCCATCACATCCGGAACCTTTTTGGGAACTCCAGTGATCATATAGGGTTGGGTGTAGGTAACAACCCTAACCTCCGAACCTCCGTTCTCAACTGCCATTTTCAGCTTGTCAACATCTGGTGTTTTCTTCGGCAAATTAAGTCTTCTACCTAGGAAAACATCCAGATTGTCGCTCCAGACTTCTGCTGCAATCTGCATTCCATACTGGGTTTTCTTGTAAACTCTTACTGCTGCAACCTTCATAGGTGGTGTTTCGATTACTGTTACCGGCACAACTATCTCTTCTCCATATGTCGGAGAGTTCTTCCTGTCGTCGATCATCACCACGTGCGTCATACCTGCCTTGTATCCTGCGAACCCCTGCATTCTCACTTCATTGCACTCTGGCCACGATCTGACTCTCGGTATGATGCTCTTTGCCCTCTTCCTTGGAGAAAATGCCAAAGAACCTCTTCTCGGCCTGTGATATTTCATCTCAAACCACCCCAGTGATCGGCAAAATTAACAAGTGACAAGGCAGCGAAAATAGCCTCCTCTAACCTCATAGTTCTCGTTCCCTGATTTGGCACTACATTCCAGCATTCTGCCTCCATCTTGATCCCCAACCTTTTCGCGATATCAAACACACCCTCTTCTGGGTTTCCAAATACGAGCGTGACGTCCCGTCTTATCGCTGGCGGTCTCACAACCTCACACTTTCGTGAGGTTACCACCAGATTTTTTCTCCTTACGAGTTCCTCCATACGGAGCTTTTTCACTCGGTAACCCCAATACTCTTGGGGCTTCGCCTCTTCTACCTGCAACGGCTTCTTCGAACAGATCCTGACGGTCACGCGGGCGCCCTTTTTTTCATCGGTTTCCAGAGGCGCCAGGGCATCAATACCAACATCCACCCATCGCGTCCCGTCAGGGGCAACGTGTCTTACAACACCCTCCCTGATTTCACCGACTTTTAAATGTTTCGACCTGTGGGACGGAATTGAGAGTGGTGGCAGTAAGCCAGCATACTTTAACGATTTTTTGAGTGGAAAAAGTTGTTTTCTCAGATATTGGGGGGTTTCGAGATAGTTAAGTATATCAACAATGTAATCTGTTTCATCGAGAATTGGATCAGGATATATTATAATCTCATCAACTCTGAAGATGGCCGCAGCCCTTGCTATCAATCCAACCTTGAAGACCTTTATTTTTTCATCTCTTTCGTTTATGAGCGATGATGAGGGGATTGCTATGGAAAGCATGCAAGTTGTTTATTTGGAAAGATATATAACAATATAACTTACCTAAGGTCTTCCACAAACCCACCTTTAACACCAGCCTTTAAAAGTAAAAGTGCAGAAAGCTCTGCTAAGATAACATACGCAATCAAATATTTTACAGAAATGTCATAAAGCAGCCCAATGGCAACACTTCCCGCAAAAAAGGCTGCTCCGTATGCTGTGCTGAATATTCCATAAGCGGTGCTTCTGAGTTCCGCATTTACCAAATCAGCCACGGCTGCGCGCATAATCGTTTCCTGCATCCCCATTGCAATGCCCCAGGCAAAGACACCAATCAAAGCCAGAGTCCATGAATGGGTGAAAGAGAGCAGAATTAGTGGAGTGATAGCAGGCACGAGGATAAGAGACTTCAATCCGATTTTGTCGTAGGCTTTGCCTGTAGCCAAAGCTGCAAGTGCATCTACGCCCATTGCAACTGCATAGAATATCGGAATGAAAGCATCGGAAATTACGGACTGAGTTTTGAAGTGGTAAGATATTATCTGGAAGTTTGCAAATCCAGCCATACTCAGAAAAATAAACAAGGTGTAAAGCCAGAAAGCCCTTGGAAGATTCGCATCTCTAACCTTAACCTCGAATTCAAGTGTGGAAGAATGATACTCAACCCTTGCAAAGGAAAGCGTTAAAAGTGCTAAAATGGCTGGAATCAGGAGGATGGCAAAGCCCTCGCGATAGCCCCCATTCAGGTAGAATACAGCGAAGAGTATCACAGGACCAGCAATCGCGCCAATCTGGTCCATCGCCTCGTGCACTCCGAATCCCCACCCTCTTCCAACCTGCTTCGTTGCGAAGGAAAGTATAGCATCTCTCGAAGGACTCCGAATGGCTTTTCCAACTCTTTCTAGTATTATCAGCAGCGCTGCAATCTCCCACCGATTTGCCAGAGCAAGAAGAGGGATTGCGAGAATCAAGCCGTAGCCGATGAAAGTCATGATCCAGTAGCGTTTTGTTCTGTCTGCAACGTATCCTGTAACGAGTCTCAGCGTGAAGCCGGATAGTTCACCGATTCCAACAACAAAACCGAGCAGAGCAGCAGTTATACCGAGACTTGCCAGGTATGGCCCTAAAACGCTCCTTGCCCCCTCATATGTAACGTCGCCAAAAAGGCTGACGAGTCCCATCAAGATAATGAATCTGAATGCCTTCTGCATTTCAATCCACCAGTTCGCTGAAGAGTTCTTTTACCCATCTTTAGCCTGCTCAAACACCCCAAACCTTTTCTGTAATTCGATATACTCTCCTCACCTCCCCTTCGACAACCACACTCCTCGACTTCAGCAACCCATCCTCTCCATTTCGTAGAGTATTGGATAAATAGTTATTTGAGACTTTCTGAAAATTTTTAGGCCGTATTTGCCACTCCATTTATAACTTCTTCCATCCCTTTTACGCAAAAAGGTTAATTAAGTGTTAAATACAACGAGAAGAATGCACATTAACCAAGCTCTTTAAAGGTAGGCTATAACGTCATTCAGGTCCTCATCGCTCATCTGCCATCTATTCGAAAACACAGACAAACTAGTTCTCAATTCTATTATGGATGACTTAACGGCAGCGAATGCCAGTGTCGAAAAATTGAAAAGTTTAAAAATAAATACCGTTTATCCCGGACATGGTAGGCCATTTCCGATGGAAACACCCATAAAACAATTTTAAGCGTAGTTCACAAATAAAGACAGCTTCATCTATTCAGAACCATTTGACTTGCTTATCGCAATCTCGCCTCACAAGGGTTCGCAGGTGATAATTGACTCTGGACTTGGAGATAGGGACGACTGGGTTCCAACGGACAGATACACGCTAAAAGCGGAAGGACACGACAACGTCTATGTTGTGGGAGACGCAACCAACTTGTCGGTCAGCAAAGCAGGGAGGTTGCACACTTCGAGGCGGAGGTTGTGGCCGAGAACGTATCTGCAGAGATAAAAGGATTGCCACCAACGGCAAGGTATTTCGGGAAGGCTATGTGTTTCATAGAGACCGGTTTTGATCAGGCTACCTACATCTGGTTCGACTACGAGACACCTCCGGAGCCGGTTAAACCGAACAAGTTCATTCACTGGATGAAAATAGCCTACAACAGGATGTACTGGCTAACGGCGAGAGGTGTGCTCTGAGGTGGTATCATGGCTGAAAAAGAGATGGTTAAAGAATTCGAGCCCTTACTGAAAAAGATTGCGGAAAACAGAATATATTGAGGGTGCGATTGACAAGCTCGTATGGCTTGAAAAAAGCGGGAATCTGGATGCAATAATTGGGTTTGTAGCATTCATAAAAATAATCCAGGATTCCATCAGCGATGCAGTTGTTGACAGAAATATGGAAATGCTCTCCAACATTGGCCTTATCTCGACAAAGTTCACAAGCGATAGAGCTTTGATGCTCTTCAACGCTCTCGGAGATGCAATCTGCAGATGCGAAAAAGAGCCCGAACCAGTAGGTTTGATTGGCCTAATGAAAGCGCTAAGAGAGCCTGAAGTTCAGAAAGCACTTGGAATGCTCCTGAACATCGCGAAGGAGCTTGGAAAGAACATCTAATTTTTCATTACATTAATTTTAAATTTCCTTTAAGAAGCCACTGGGAGTGGACATTCAAACCGCAGAAAAGCTAAAGAGGATGAAGGAATTTCTTGATGATTTTAAAAGTGTAGTTGTTGCCTTCAGCGGTGGGGTTGATAGCTCAACCCTTGCTGCGGTCTGCAAGGATGCTGGCTTAAAAACACTGGCCGTTACAGTCATCTCTCAGAACTCACCAACAAGAGAGATTAAGGATGCGAAGAAGATTGCAGATGAAATAGGCGTAAAACACGAGTTCATAAACATGGACATCCTCACGCCAGAGTTCAGGGAGAACACGTCTGAGAGATGCTATTTCTGCAAGAGGAGAGTTCTTTCAGCCTTAGTGTCCTTAGCTGAGAGCAGGGGCTACGAGGTTGTTCTTGAAGGAACGAATGCAAGCGACCTATCGGGACACAGACCAGGATACAGGGCTGTTGAGGAGATGGACAGAGTTTTCAGCCCATGGGCGAAGTTTGGGATTACAAAGGACGAGATAAGGTCGATAGCAAAGTCGATGGGTTTTTCATTTTACGATAAACCCTCCCTTGCCTGCTTAGCCACGAGAATTCCATTTGGCATCGAAATTGACGAGCAAAAGATGAAGATGGTAGATGAGGCGGAGAATTCCGTCATAGAGATTGCGGGAGTGAGGCAGGTGAGGGTGAGGAACTATGATGGTGTTGCTGTTGTGGAAGTCGGCGAGGATGAAATAAATAAGCTGCTTGAAAAGGCTACGAAAGTGAGGGACAGGCTGAAGGAGATCGGCTTCAAATCCATTCTGATTGACCTAGACGGCTACAGAACGGGAAAACAGCTGTTCTAAACATCAATCGCTTCACCTTTAACAACAACATTTGTTGCAAACGACACTGCAGCCAGACCACTTTTCTCGCACACCTTTATAGCGGAATCCAGTATCGCCGCTTTGGAAACAACCAACGGAATACCAGACCTCACGCACTTCATCGCTATACCCCTCGAAATCCTGCCGGAGAGTAGTAAAAATGTGCGACTAAGGTCGATTCCCTTCATCAAAGCTGCACCTATGGCTTTGTCAGCAGCATTATGTCGTCCAACATCGTATCTGCGAACCAGCAGCCCATTCTTTCCAACTATTGCGGCAACATGATACCCGTGTGTTCTCTCGTATTCTCTAATGTTGAGGTAATCCAGAGCCTCTTTTACCTCGGCAACGGAAAACCTTTCCCCCGCGTAAACCTTCCCAATTTCTTCGTCTTCCCTGTATATTTCTATACATCCCGAAGACCTGATCGTGGACTCACCCGGATTTCCGTTTATGTTAACAAAAATTCCATTTTGCAGACAGGGAGCTTCATGGAATTCGATTTCATCAACGGATTTAGCAATTCCTTCAGAGATCAGAAAGCCAACGGCAAGCTCCTGCAGATTTTGTGGTGTGCACATGATCCGGTAGGGTGTCTTACCTACGAAAATTGTAAACTGTTCCTCTTCCGCAAGTTCGAGGGGTTCACCGATTTTTACAATCACCTGTTCAGGTTGGGGCTTAGGTGATTAAAAACTTCTTTTTTTTACACTACTAAATTATGCACAAGTTGGAGTTAGGGAAGAGGCGAAAAAAAAAAAGGTTCTAACTGCTGCAGAATATCTCGGAAAGATTCCGGCAGTTGAAATCTTAAACTTATCACCATTTCACAATCTACATATCAGGCTTTAGCAATTTCTAGCGAACTTGAGAAATAACAGAAAAAAGTGGTGTGATAATAATGATACACAGAGAAAAGTTTTTGAAGAATCATAGCTGAACTAAAAAGGTGGCTTGAATCATAAGATGGTTAGGGGGATGGGAGATGAAGATACTTCTGGTTGAGGACGAGCCTGATTTGCTTGAAATTTTTGAACATGTGCTTTCAGGTTACGAGATTATAAAGGCCTCCGATGGGAGAGATGCGATTGAGAAATTTAAATCTCATCAACCTGACCTCGTTCTGATGGACATAGAACTCCCCGGAATTGATGGAGTTGAAGCAACAAAGCGTATTTTAAGCATAAAGCCTGATGTTAAAGTTATCGCAATAACGGCATTCGCTTCAAGAAGGGGAAAAGAAATGCTTGCTGCAGGAGCGGTGGGACTTCTCAAGAAGCCTTTTAGGATGCATGAGCTTCTTGAGACTGTCAGGAAGTACTTATGATCTACGCCGATAGCAGAGAGCCGGAGAGGATTGTAGAAAGGCTGAAAAGACTCGGAATTGAAGTCGTTGTCAAAGGTCTTGAAACGGGAGACTACATCGTAAAACACGGAAATTATGAAGTTGCAGTAGAGAGGAAGGAGATTAACGATTTTTTAAACTCTATCGCCGACGGTAGAGTATTCAGGCAGTGCCATTCTTTGGCTGCCAGATACCCTCTCTCTTTTCTTGCCATTGTTGGTGATCTTGATGAAGCTTTGAAGGAAAGGATGTTTAGCAGGAGTGCTGTGGTGTCAGCAATAGTTTCCATAGCCGTAAAAAACCTTCAGGGTCAGGTTGTGCCTCTGATATTCACAAAAGAAGACGAATTCTGCTTGGCACTAAAGGCGATTGACAGCCGGTTGAGGGAGGGGGACTTGAGGATTCTTCCGAGGCTGAAAAAAGATGAGAGACCACAGATAGCGATGCTCACCGCAATCCCGGGAATTGGGGAGAAAAAGGCTGAAAAATTACTTGAAAAGTTCGGCAACGTCCAAAGAATTGCAAATGCGAGCATTGCAGAGTTGATGAGGGTTGAGGGTATAGGGGAGAAGAAGGCAAGACAGATTTACAGGATTTTCAGAAAAAAGATTAATTCGCTGGAACAAATTTAGTCCCGTAGTTTATTATTCCTTCTTCCCCGTCCTCACCATACCTTCTGAAAGCTTTTCTAACCCTAATCCCGATCTCTACTTCACTCGGATCACAGGAAAGCTGCGATATTATTCTGATTCCGTTGTCGAGTTCTATGAGGGCAACGATACATGGTTCTCCTTCTCTGATGATGGTATAACTCAAAACCCTGCCCTCATCGGGGAGCTCAACTTCCTTTACTCTCCCCCTTCTCCTGCAAACCGGGCAGAAGTTTCTAGGTGGGTAGTGGTAGTTTCCACAGTTCTCACAGTAGCTACCTTTAAGGTCATACCGGTATTTTATCTTCCTCCAGAATCTCGGAACCACAAGTATCACCTCCCAAGTATTGAAACTACTGCAGTTGCACCAGTTCCCCCAATACTCAACGCTAAACCTCTCTCAGCGTCAACCTGCCTCTTCTCAGCATCTCCTCTCAGCTGGAGTGTAAGTTCTACGATCTGCCTTACACCAGTCGCTCCGACAGCGTGACCACAGGCCTTTAGCCCTCCGGAAGGATTTACAGGCAAATCCCCTCCAATCTCCGTGACACCCTCTCTTATCAGTTCCGCCCCATTTCCTTTTTCTGAAAATCCCAAGTCCTCGTAAGCAAGAATTTCTGCAATTGTAAAGGAATCGTGAACTTCTGCAACCTGAATATCCTTTGCCTCAATTCTCGCAAGTTTATATGCATCTCTTGCAGCCTTAACAACAGCTTTCATCGTCAAAATATCTTTTCTGCTGTGCAGGGCAATGTAGTCACTCGCCTGAGTGCATGCTTCAATGTAAACGGGCGTGTCTGTTATTTCTCTCGCTACATCCTCGCTTGCAAGTATTACCGCTGCAGCCCCGTCACTTATGGAGGCGCAGTCAAGAAGCTTCAGAGGTTCTGCGACATATGGCGACCTCAGCACATCATCAACCTTTATCTCTCTCCTGAACTGTGCTTTTGGATTTTTAACTCCATTTCTGTGGTTTTTCACGCTCACCATCGCCAAATCTTCCTCCGTGGTTCCAAAGCTCTCCATATGCATCCTCGCAATTATCGCATAGAGAGCGGGCAAGTTACCGCCAACAAACCCCTCCCATTCCATATCAACCGAGGCAGAAAGAATCTCCATAGGGTCTCCAACATCGGTAACCTTTTCCGCACCAGCTGCAATGACTATTTCGTGCAATCCAGAAGCAACAGCCATGTAAGCTTGCCTTACTGCCAACCCACCGCTGGCATCAGCAGCTTCAACTCTTGTTGCTGGGATACCAAACTCTGCCAATCCCGAATAATCTGCAATCAGTGCAGCTATGTGCTCCTGCCCCAAGTATCTGCCTCCGCTCATGTTTCCGACATACATAGCCTCTATCTCTCTCCCTTCAAGTTCAGCGTCAGCCAAAGCCTCCGCTCCTGCCTCAAGGACTATGTCTCTGAACCCTCTCTCCCAAAGTTCTCCGAACTTGCTGCATCCAACACCAACAACAGCAACGCGCCTCATGCCTTTATCTTCCTCCTGTGTTTTAGATAAATCGCATAATCAACATACACCTTCCTCTCGATTTTATCCCAAACTGCAGGTTCTCTTGGGTAGCTCTCAATTTTGTCAGTAACCCTGATGGCGAAGGCGTCACTTCCTGCACCCGAGCCGAAGGAAACAAGGAGTATTCTATCATCGGGTTCGGCAATGTCGAGAGTTGCACACAATCCAAGCAGCGAAGAGCCTGAGTATGTATTCCCAATGGCTTTTACAACAAGTCCTGGGTTTATCTGCTCACTGCTGAATCCAAGCATTTTTGCAGCCCTCACCGGAAATTTGGCATTGGGCATGTGAAACACTGCATAATCAAAATCCTCTGGTTTGAAGTCATGCCTTTCCATCAAACCCTTTGCCGCAGAGATTACGTGCCTGAAATAGGCAGGTAAACCTGTAAATCTACCGCCATGACTGGGATATGGCTGCAAATCCCTTCTCCAGAAGTCTGGGGTATCAGAAGTATAGGAATACGTCGCCTCAATCTCTGCTATTGGGTTGTTACCAATGATGAACGCAGCTCCACCTGCTGCGGCAGCGTACTCAAGAGCATCTCCCGGCCTTGCCTGACTTGTATCAGCACCAATTGCTAAACCGTACTTTATCATTCCGGATTTTACCATAGCGTAACATATCTGCATCCCAGCACTTCCCGCCTTGCAGGCGAACTCAAGGTCGGCAGAGAAATATTCGTTTCCAGCTCCAATTGCTTCACCAACTATCGTTGCTGTAGGCTTAACGGCATATGGATGACTTTCAGACCCGACAAAAACTGCTCCAATTTCTGAGGGATCAATTTTCGATCTGCTGATTGCTTCTCTCGCAGCTTCTACCGCAATAGTTGCAGCATCCTCGTCTATCCCTGGCACGGATTTCTCGTAAACGCCTAAACCACTCTTGATTTTCTCCGCATCCTCTCCCCAGACTCTCGCGATCTCCTCAACCCTTATCCTGAATTTGGGTATATAGCTTCCGTAAGACAGTATTCCAGTCATGCAAACTTCCTCCTTAACCATTTTATCATCTCACCAATCTTCATTTCGGTAACAACTAGCGGAATTCTCTCAATTCCGGCAATCTTTCTCGCCATGTCATCAACCCTCGTGGCATCAATACCGTGGAGAACAACTACAGAAGGTTTCAGATTAGAAACCCTTACAGCCACCATTGGCGATCTCCCGCTTGAAACTTTGGTGAAAACAATCGCTCTTTCGCTCGTAAGACCGTACAATCTGTAGAAGTCAAAGGCGTTGAAGGACATTATAGCAGTTATGCTGTCAACGAATGTATGGCCATGTATCAATTTCTCAAAATCATTTAGCACCTCACCATCTATGGCATCGCAGAATTCGGGCAGACTAACTGCTTTGGAATACTCAACTATGTCAAGAATTGCCTTGGTGTCAGACTCAAGAATATGCCTGTATTTCGAGAGTGTTGGATATCCTCTCTCTCTGTCCAAATCGAGAAGGGATAACACGTATTTCCTCAAAAAGCTTATTCCCGGACTCCTCCTACCCGACTCATAATCGCTAATCACAGATGGTGAAATACCTATCTTTTTCGCCAATTCACTTTGAGTTGCACTGAAAATTCCCCTCCACTTTCTCATGACCTCTCCCGAGTTCTCGGAGAGGACTATGTCTCCACATATCCTCTCTGCAATACTCCGAAACTCCACAAATAATAAGTTAACATCTCATTTATAAAGTTAACGGATAGTCGAAAAAATACTCGACAATTGCTGAATAGGTAATCTATCTCGGCATTCGGTATTGTAGACACCTACACTCCTCTCGACTAAAAACTGGCTTCTGCAAGGTCAAGAGCGAGATAGGTTGAGAATAGAATAATGAATCCTCAGAAGGAGCAGAAGAAGTGACAGGGATTCTCTAAGACTTAAGCTTTTTCGGAACGTAAATGCAGCACGGCTCTTCAGCAAGATAATCTCCCGTCACAGCATAAGCCCTTGCTCTACTCCCTCCGCAGATTTTTCGGTACTCACAGACACCGCACTTGCCCTTCAGCCTGTCAGGATCTCTAAGATTTACGAATATTTCCGAGTTGGAGTAAATCTCAGCCACGCTCTTCTCCCTGACATTACCTGCTACCAAGGGAAGAAATCCGCTGGGGTAAACCTCACCGATGTGGCTTATAAAAAGCATTCCTCTACCATCTGTTATCCCAACACTTCTTCTTATTCCGTCTGTGCTCAGGCTTCTTCCATGCCCGCCTGCAACAATCTGTGAAGCTTCTCCTTCTGGAAGTTCATCCAACCTTTCGAGTAACTGCCGGTAAAGCTCACTCACTTGGGGCGTCTCTCCTTTGTCTCTCATAAGCTCGATTCTTCTCAGATGTGTGGCTGCAGAGCTTTTCACGTTCAATCCTGTTTTCCTGCTAACATCGTAGAGCCAGCAGAGAACATCCTCAAACTGCTGGGGAGATGGCATCATCTCAGCTTTGGCTCTGCCCGTGGGTACAACAAAGAATACATCCCACATCACAGCTCCAAGATCAAGGCACAGTTTCGCTATGTTTGGCAGGTCGTCAATGTTGCCCTTATACACGGTCGTGTTAATCTGAAAAGGCAGCCCCACCTTTTGTGCATTTTTTATCGCCTCCATGCTCATCCTGAATGTCCCTCTTACTCCTCTGAAAGAGTCGTGCCTTTCTTCATCGCTTCCATCTATGCTAACAGCAACCCTCGCCACTCCAGCTTTTTTCAGCTCCTCAAGCCTTTCAACGCTTGCCTTCTCCGTTCCGCTGAAGGCTATGGCAACTCTGAATCCTCTACTCGATGCGTAGGAGACAATTTCCATAACATCGTCTCTCATCAGCGGGTCTCCGCCGGTTATGATTAGAAGTGGCTTTGGGGCGAACTCAGAAAGCTGATCTACAACATCAAAGCACTCTTCTGTCGTAAGTTCATCGGGATGCCTCTTTCTAATAGCCTTTGCCCTGCAGTGCCTGCATGCGAGCATGCACGCTCTTGTGAGTTCCCAGAAGACTATGAAAGGTGATGGATGCATGACAAAGTGAGTAGGAGGGAGGCTTATAACTCCTTCGCACTCTTTTCAGAATGTTGGATTTAGCATAAATTAAAGGGTTAAGTTACACCAAAAAGTAATAAACAAACTCGAAGCAGAGGTTTTTCATGAACCTACTAATGGAGCACGAAGCCAAAGAAATTCTCGAAAAGCACGGTATAAGCACAACCAGATGTATATTCTGCCAGTCAGAAGAAGAGGCTGTTAGGGCTGCCAGGAGTATAGGCTTTCCCGTTGCCATGAAGGTAGCGGGGAGAAAAATAGTTCACAAGAGCGATGTTGGGGGTGTAATACTCAACATCAGTAATGAGGAGGAGGTAAGAGAGGCTTTCAGAAAGCTAATCTCCGTCGAAAATGCAGAAGGAGTGAATGTGCAGGCAATGGCCGAGAAGGGAATAGAGGTTATAGTTGGTGTTGCGGAGAACGAGCAGTTTGGTAGTGTGATCATGTTTGGCTTAGGTGGTGTTTTTGTTGAGGTTCTGAAGGATGTAAGTTTTAGGTTGTTGCCCTTGACAAAGAAGGATGCAGAGGAGATGATTAGGGAAGTTAAAGGTTACAGACTGCTTCAGGGGTATAGAGGGGTTAAGGGTGATATTGGTGCTTTGATAAACTTGCTGGCGAAGGTTGGAGAGATGGTTGAGGAAGAGGGCATAGTGGAGATGGATCTGAATCCAGTTTTTGTTTACGATAGGGGTTACTGTGTGGTTGATGCGAGGATGGTTGTTGGTGAGAGAAAGTCATTTGATACGGAGATAGGCGATATAAGTTTCTTTTTCGATGCACAAAGTATAGCTATTATTGGCGCCTCGAGAAACACCTTCAAGCCGGGAGGTAGAGTTGTCGACAACTTAAAGAATCTCGGATTTAAGGGTAGGGTTTATCCTGTCAACCCAAATGCCGATGAAATACTTGGATACAGGTGCTATCCATCCGTCAAAGCGATTCCAGATAGTGTTGACATTGCGGTAATTGCAATTCCCTCAAAGAATGCAAAACAGGTTGTTGAGGAGTGTGCGGAGAAGGGAGTGAAAGGCATTGTCGTTTTAAGTGGCGGGTTTGCTGAGGGATGGGAGCAGGGAAAGGAACTTGAAAAGGAGATTGTGGAGATTGCAAGAAAAAGCGGAATCAGGATTATAGGTCCGAACACGATGGGGATTCTCGACCCTGAATCTGGTCTAACATCCTTCTTCTCGGTTCTCAGAAAAATCGGATCGGGTAATATTGGTGTTCTCGCACAAAGCGGGGCTTTCGCAAACTTCGTTCTTCTCTCCCTTTGGCATGTAGGCTTCAGCAGAATAGTTGCTATAGGGAATAAGTGTGATGTTAATGAAGTTGAGGTTTTGAAATATCTCGTTGAGGATGACAAAACGAAAGTAATAGCTGTTTACCTTGAAGGGTTCACGAATGGAAGGAAGTTTTACGAAATCATGAAAGAGTCCAAGAAGCCGATCATCGTTTTAAAGTCGGGAAGGACAGAAGCCGGGAAGAGAAGTGCCTTGAGTCATACAGCCTCGATCTCGACCAGCGAGGAGATTTTTGAGGCTGCTTGCAAGCAAGCTGGTGTAGCGAAAGTATACGACTTTGAAGAACTTGTAGATACGGTCAAAGCAATTTCTCTCCAGCCACTGCCAAAAGGAGATGGAGTTGGTGTCATTCAACCTTCGGGTGCGGAATGTGTGATGTCGGCAGATGCAGTGGTGGAGAATGGTCTCAGGCTTGCAAGTTACTCTGATTCGACCTTGGAAAAAATATATGATGTCGCCCCAGAGTGGCACAGCATAAACAACCCGCTCGATCTGTATCCAATTGCTGAGAAAAGCGGAGATGAAGTATTCATTGATCTATTGAGGATATTTGCTGAGGACGACAACATTGACGCAATAGTTGCAGGAATCTTCATCCCGAGCCTTATAAAGCTCGGTACAGACTTTTCATGGCTGAAGGAGTATAACAAACCGGTTCTCTTCACAATGAAAGATGACATAGAGGAGCTTAGAAAGGCGAAGATAATGATAGAGAGAAACGGATTTCCTGTCTACACCACCCCTGAGAGGGCTGTTAGATCACTCAAAAATATGTGGTTCATCTCGAAAAGGCTAAAAGGGTGATATGAAACTTTAATCTTTTAAAGAAAAGAAAGAGTTTTAGAGTTTGTTTTCTAAGATTTTCTTTATCACTTCATCCCTCGGAGTTTCTGCAATCCTCGAAACTTTGGAGGGGTCGTGTCCCTGGCAGATTGCGAGAAGTTGGTTGTAGTCAATGGCTTTAGCGACACAGACATTCTGACAGATGCCACATCCGATACACCTGCTTTTATCAATCGAATAAACCTTAGGGACTGCCTGCGGGTAGCGGAGGAATATGGCAGAGCAATAGCTCAAACCTTCATTGTATTAATCAATCGCACTCACCGGACAGGCTTCGCTGCACGCTCCACAACCGGTACACTTAACCGGGTCGACGTAGAGGGGCTTTTTCTTAACCTTAACCTTGAAGTCTCCCGCTTCACCCTCAACATCCACAAGTTCAGCGTTGTTTATTATTTCAATGTTCTCATGCCTCCCCACCTCGTTGAGCTTCGGTGAGAGGATACACATTGAACAGTCGTTGATCGGGAAGGTTTCGTCTAGCTGGGATATCCTCCCTCCAATGGCTAGAAGTTTTTCAAGCAGGTAAACCTTGAATCCAGACTCCGCCAAGTCCAAGGCAGACTGAATTCCCGCAATTCCACCTCCAATAACCAGAACCGCACCAACTGGCATCTTTTCACCCCTTTGCAGACACTACAACTTCTTCATCAATTTCAAGTTCCACAAGTCCCTTCCTCTTCATTTCAAGAATAGCGTCAAGAACTTCTCTGTAAGTGAGACCCGT
>JAPDIX010000028.1 GCA_029259345.1 Archaeoglobi archaeon | reverse complement strand
ATGAGGAGGAGGTAAGAGAGGCTTTCAGAAAGCTAATCTCCGTCGAAAATGCAGAAGGAGTGAATGTGCAGGCAATGGCCGAGAAGGGAATAGAGGTTATAGTTGGTGTTGCGGAGAACGAGCAGTTCGGCAGCGTGATCATGTTTGGCTTAGGTGGTGTTTTTGTTGAGGTTCTGAAGGATGTAAGTTTTCGATTGCTGCCCTTGACAAAGAAGGATGCAGAGGAGATGATTAGGGAAGTTAAAGGTTACAGACTGCTTCAGGGGTATAGAGGGGTTAAGGGTGATATTGGTGCTTTGATAAACTTGCTGGTGAAGGTTGGAGAGATGGTTGAGGAAGAGGGCATAGTGGAGATGGATCTGAATCCAGTTTTTGTTTACGATAGGGGTTACTGTGTGGTTGATGCGAGGATGGTTGTTGGTGAGAGTAGAGACAGGAAAAAAGAGAGAAGCGGAGTTGGTTATACTGCGAAAGATGTTAAATATATTCTCAACCCGAAATCAATTGCAGTTGTTGGTGCATCAACGAACCCGATAAAGGTTGGAAATTCTGTCCTGAGGAGCCTTATTGCCAGCAATAGTATTAGAGTTTATCCGACCAATCCGAATGCTGCCGAAATTTACGGGCTGAAGTCGTACAAATCATTAAAAGCTCTGCCCGAAGTCCCAGATGTCGTCATTGTAGCTCTCCCGGCTGACAAAGTTTTGAGTGCTGTTAACGAGGCTGCTGAACTGGGTGTTAAAGGTGCGGTAATAATAACATCCGGATTCAAGGAGGCTGAATACAAAGAAGGGAAGGTTCTGGAAAACAAGCTCAGAGAAATTGCAGAAGAAAAGGGTTTGAGGATAATAGGCCCCAACATCTTCGGTGTGGTTAATGTCGTGGAAGGCATTAACATGAGCTTCACACCGATGTTCAATGAAGTTAAAAGGGGCAGAATAGCTCTTCTTTCCCAGAGTGGAGGGATTTGCCATTACATCCTCCACAAATTTCGGGATACCGGTTTCAGCTACATAATCCATCTCGGCAACCGCTGTGATGTGGATTTCCCTGACGTTCTCGAATTTTTGAGGAACGAACCGAATACTGATGTTGTAGCGGTGTATGTGGAGGGAGTTGATAACGGCAGATCTCTTTTCGAGCAAATCAAAAGGCTGGCAGAAAGAAAAAGAGTTGTGGTGATGAAGTCAGGAAAGAGTAGCGTTGCAGATAAGGCATCTCTCAGCCATACAGGGAGCATGGCAGGAGATTACAGGGTTTTCGCATCTGCAATCAAACAGGCTGGTGGAGTTGTCGCAGAAACCCCAGTTGAGCTGATGGATGTTGCAACAGCATTAGAAAGGCTCGAAGGATTGAAAAACGCTAAGGGAAAGGGTGTGGCTGTGCTGACAATTCAGGCAGGACTCGGAATTGTTGCCGCAGACATAATTGAGACGAGTGGTGGAAGGCTTGCAGAATTTGAGGAGAAGACGATCAAAAAGCTGAAGGAACTTTTACCACCAATAACTATGAGGGAGAATCCCATAGACCTCTCCTTTAGCGGACTTGACGTATACAGATTTACCGGAGTGATTGATGCCATTTCGAGTGATGCCGACACAGGAATAATAATGTTCCTCTATGCTGTGGCTCCACCAAGCTGGGTGATGCCACCAGAGGTTGTAGGGAGTATAGTCAATAGAATGAGGAAGCCTGCAATATTCGTTTACTCATCAACGCCTGAAA
The DNA here is from genome assembly GCA_029259345.1 of Archaeoglobi archaeon. Taxonomy (GTDB): domain Archaea; phylum Halobacteriota; class Archaeoglobi; order Archaeoglobales; family Archaeoglobaceae; genus Archaeoglobus. Next base: position 14,898 of record JAPDIX010000028.1, on the reverse strand, counting down.
ATTACTTAGAGGTCAAAAAGGCTCTTGAAGGAGGGAATGTCATACTGTTTGACTCGGTAGAGAGGGCGGCAAAAACTGCTGCAGTGATATGTCAGAAACGAAACAATTTTTAATTTATTCCGTAATTTCAGCATAATGTTGCTCGTCTATCTTGACGGAGAGTTTGTTCCGGAAAACGAAGCAAAGATCAGTGTGTTTGATCATGGATTTCTGTACGGAGATGGGGTTTTCGAGGGAATCAGAGCATATAACGGCAGAGTTTTTAGACTTAGAGAGCATATAGACAGACTTTACGATTCAGCAAAGGCAATTGACCTTGAAATACCCATCAGCAAGGACGAGTTTATAGAGATTATACTCGAAACGCTCAGAAAGAATGATCTAAGGGACGCTTACATCAGACCAATCGTCACGAGAGGAGTCGGTGACCTGGGCCTCGACCCGAGAAAATGCTCCAAACCCTCTATAATAGTAATAACGAAGCCGTGGGGCAAGCTGTATGGTGACCTATATGAAAAGGGGCTAACTGCTATAACGGTAGGGGTTAGGAGGAACTCCTTTGACGCGCTGCCACCCAACATAAAGTCGCTGAACTACCTTAACAACGTACTAGCAAAGATTGAGGCGAATGCAAAAGGTGGGGATGAGGCAATTTTTCTGGACAGAAACGGCTACATTTCAGAGGGAAGTGGAGATAACATTTTCATAGTCAAGAACGGAGAAGTTTCGACTCCACCGACAATAAACAATCTCAAGGGGATAACAAGGGAGGTGGTGATAGAACTAATTGAAAAGCTCGGAATACCGTTCAGAGAAACAAATCTTGGCCTTTATGACCTCTACACAGCAGACGAAGTTTTTGTGACTGGAACAGCAGCGGAGATAGCCCCGATAGTTGTGATAGATGGTAGAAAGATTGGAGATGGAAAGCCGGGCAAGATCACAAAGATGCTAATGGATGAGTTCAGAAAACTTACAGAAGTAGAAGGCGTGCCGATTTATGAATGAAGTATTAATAACCCTCATAGTCGAACTCGAAGACAGGCCGGGGCAGTTGCTCAAGGTGCTTGAGCCAATCTCCAAGATGGGTGGAAATATTGTAGGTATAGTGCATCAGAGAGGGAAGAAAACCCCCTTGAATCGCCTTCCGGTAGAGATATCCTTCAAAATTGATAGTAAAAAACTTGAGAAACTCATTGGATCATTGAGGTCTTCCGGAATTCTTGTAAGAAGTGTCAATGAGGTTAAGCTTACCGCCACAACATCAGTTCTTCTAATCGGGCATCTTATTCATACTGATATAAGTGATACGATCCAGAGCATTGATATCGATGGGGAAGCAGAGTGTGTCGAGATGCACGTAAACATGCCCGAAATTTCAGGCCCATCAACTGCTATAGTATCGATTTCAGCAGCGGGAAATGAAAAGCTGAAGGAAGCTTTGGAGAAGCTCAGGGAGATATGCAGAAGGAAAAAAATTACCATGATTGAGCCTGTAAACGAGGATTTGGTATGATACGAATAGCAATCGTCGGTTTTGGAACGGTTGGACAGGGGTTTGCAGAGTTGCTGGAGAGAAAAAAAGAGGAGATAAGGAAAAAAATTGGGGAATTTAAAGTTGTTGCGATTGCCGACTCTAAGAGTTCAATTTCCGGAGAATTCAGCATTGATGAAGCTATTAAGATTAAAAGGATAGAAGGAAGGTTGAGAGACGATAGAAAAGCTGATGAGTTGATTGATGAGGTTGATTTTGATATACTTGCTGAAGCCACACACACAAGGCTTGACGGCGGAAACGGATTAAATTACATAAAAAAAGCTCTAAAAAAAGGCAGTCATGTGATCACATCCAATAAAGGCCCACTCGTGTCGGAGTTCAAGGGGCTGATGAATCTTGCAGAAAGGAATAGTGTAAAGCTAATGTACGAAGCCACGGTTGGAGGGGCGATGCCGACCATCAAGCTTATAAAGCGGTATCTCGCTTTCTGCGAGATCGAGAGTGTAAGAGGAATACTGAACGGCACATGCAACTACATTCTTTCGAGGATGGAGGAGGAAGGGTTGCCTTACGAACAGATACTAAACGAAGCTCAGGAGCTTGGTATTGCTGAAGCCGATCCAACCTACGATGTTGAGGGAGTAGATGCCGCAGCAAAGCTGATCATAATCGCAAACACAATCGGTGTGGATGCAAAGTTCGAAGATGTTGAGAGAGTCGGAATCAGGAAGATTACACCAGAAGCATTCAAAGTAGCTAAGGAAAAGGGATACACAATTAGACTCATTGCAGAAGTGAGCAAGGAGACACTGAGAGTTTCCCCAAGACTTGTTCCACTCTCTCATCCGCTGGCTATTAAAGGCACAATGAACGCTGCAATGTTCAAAACAGATACAGCAGGAAATATATTCGTAGCTGGGAGAGGAGCAGGGAAGGAAGAGACAGCTTCGGCGATGCTTTCTGACCTCTACGATATATATGTCAGCAATTGACCTTCTCAAGTTCATTTTGGTTCTCGGATTTTTGGTATACGCATGCAAACTGGATGTAGAGAGCAGAATTGTTCCGAACAGAGTTTGGAAATATATGCTGATTATAACACTCCCTATTGTTATTTTTCAGATCGTAACTGAACCTCTCCCTCAGTTGTTTTACATGCTGGCTGGAATTCAAGTTTTAATTGTTATCTCCCTCGCATATCTCCTTTACTACATCGGAGCTTACGGGGGTGCTGATGCAAAAGCGATAATGTGCCTTTCCATCATCTTCCCCTTCTACCCTACCTTCAATGGTTTCCCGATTCTCAACTTTGGATTTGGGTCATTTGCATTCTCAACCCTCGCCAACTCCGTCATCGCTGCTCCAGCCCTTCTTGTTGGTATGTTCATAAGAAATCTGGTAGTAGAGGGAGTCGGAGATCTGAAGGGGAATTTGCTGTACTACCTAACAGGATACAAAGCTAAGGTTGATAGCTTGCCCAAATTCCACAATCTGCTGGAATATGTAGATGAAGATGGGAAATTAATAAGAGTGAAAAGGGCGGTTGAGCCAAATGAAGAATTGATCGAGAGGTTGAGAAGGGAGAAAATTGAGACTGTTTGGGTAACACCGGCACTTCCATTCCTCGTTTTCATAACGGCAGGATACGTTGCCGCCTTCTTTCTCGGTGATTTACTTTACCTCTTTATTTCTAACATTTCAAGCTGGTGAAAGGTTTATATATCCTTCAAATGGATGAGATGAAAAACTCAAAGGAGGAGATGAATATGGCAAAGGAAAAGGAGCACATTAATGTTGCCTTTATAGGGCATGTGGACCACGGAAAGAGCACACTGATTGGTAGATTGCTGTTTGAGACAGGAGAAATTCCGGAGCACATTGTAGAGAAATTCAAAAAAGAGGCACAGGAAAAAGGCAAAGCAACGTTCGAGTTTGCATGGGTCATGGACAGGCTAAAGGAGGAGCGAGAGAGGGGTCTGACCATAGATGTGGCCCACAGAAAGTTCCAGACCGAGAAGTACTACATTACAATCGTGGACTGTCCGGGCCACAGAGACTTTATCAAGAACATGATCACGGGAGCATCTCAGGCAGATGCTGCTGTACTTGTCATGGATGTTGTTGAGAAAGTTCAGCCTCAGACCAGAGAGCATGTATTTCTTGCGAGAACTCTCGGTATTAATCAGATAATAGTTGCGATTAACAAAATGGACAGAGCTAACTATGATCAGAAGGAGTACGAAGCTGCAAAGGAGGCTGTATCAAAGCTTCTCAAGATGGTAGGTTACAAGGTTGACGAGATTCCCTTCATCCCGACTTCAGCTTACTATGGTGACAATGTCGCCAAGAAAAGCGACAAAACACCCTGGTATGATGGGCCCACACTACTTGAAGCTTTTGACATGCTCAAGCCACCAGAGAAACTCGTTGACAAACCACTCAGAATTCCGATCCAAGATGTCTACTCAATCAGCGGTGTTGGAACAGTTCCAGTAGGAAGAGTTGAGAGTGGTGTGCTGAGGGTGGGAGATAAGGTCGTCTTCGAGCCTGCCAGTGTTAGCGGTGAAGTAAAGAGCATTGAGATGCACCACGAGCCAATTGAGGAGGCGTATCCGGGAGACAACATCGGTTTCAACGTAAGAGGTGTCAGCAAGAAGGACATAAGGAGAGGAGATGTCGCTGGACATCCGGACACGCCACCCACTGTCGTGAAGGACTTTACAGCCCAGCTTGTTGTACTGCAGCACCCAACAGCCATCACCATTGGCTACACACCAGTCGTGCATGCTCATACGGCACAGATTGCCTGCAGATTCGTTGAACTGCAGAAGAAGATTGATCCGAGGACTGGTCAGGTTAAAGAAGAGAACCCGCAGTTCCTGAAGACCGGAGATGCGGCAGTCGTGAAACTCGAGCCGACAAGGCCGATGGTCATTGAGAGAGTCAAGGAAATCCCACCCATGGGTAGATTTGCCATAAGAGACATGGGTATGACCATCGGTGCGGGAATGGTTCTTGATCTAACCCCAAGAAAATAAACCTTATTTTTTTGGTGGTCTAATGCCAATAAAGGGTCCAAAAGCGAGAATCAAGCTTTCTGGTTTGGATCCAAGGGAGCTTGACAGAATTTGCAGTCAGATCAAGGAGATTGCAAACAAGACCGGTGTTGAGCTAAGCGGCCCAGTGCCACTTCCAACTCGCCGACTTGTTGTGCCTGTTAGGAAGGCGCCCGATGGTGAAGGTAGCGAGACGTGGGATCACTGGGAGATGAGGGTTCACAAGAGGCTGATTGACATCTCGGCAGACGAGAGAGCGCTGAGGCAGATAATGAGGATACAAGTTCCGAAGGATGTAAACATTGAAATCGTTCTTGAGTCTTAATGCTTCTTAAAATTACTTTTCTCGGAACTTCTGGCACTGTTCCGAGCGTTGAAAGGAATTCTCCTGCGATTTTTGTTCAGTTTGGAGGATATAGATTTCTTTTTGATTGTGGCGAAGGGACACAAAGGCAGATGATGATTGCAAGGACGGGTTTTAGAAATCTCGATAATATCTTCATCACACACTTGCATACAGATCACTTCATTGGCCTCTTTGGCTTGCTCGAAACGATGTCTTTGAATGAGAGAACCAAAACCCTGAACGTTTACGCTCCAAGAGCAGAAGTTCTGAAAGGACTTTTTGATATATTTGGTTATGATATGCTGAACTACCCAATCAACGTGAGGGAGATGAAGGATGGAGAAGAAGTGAAATTCGATGGCTTCAAAGTTATGGCGTTCAAAACGGAGCACATAGTCCAGAGTGTGGGATATGCAATAATAGAGGAGGGCAGGCGAGGGAAATTTAACAGAGATAAGGCTGAAAAAGAGCTCGGAATTCCACCCGGCCCCCTCTACGCGAAACTTACCAGAGGTGAGAGCATCGTATGGAACGGAAAGCTGATAACACCAGAGATGGTCCTTGGGGGAAAGAGGAGGGGTAGAAAGGTGGTTTATACAGGCGATACTCGCCCGACAGAAAGGACTGTGGAGGTAGCAAGAGGTGCGGATTTACTGATTCACGATGCGGCTTTTAGAGAAGAGTTAAAGGACTGGGCCATTGAGAGTGGACATTCAACAGCAAAGGAAGCGGCTGAAGTTGCCAGACAGGCCGGAGTTAAGAAGCTAATTCTGACGCACATAAGCACGAGATACTCAAAAGACGTTACTCCACTTCTTGAAGAGGCAAAAGAAGTCTTTGAAAACACCACTGTTGCTGAGGATTTTCTGAACTTGGAGTTAAAGTATGAGGATTAAATTATACCCAGCTCGGAGAGCCTTTCTGGCAGGTAAACATCTGTGACGTAATCCAGACCGTACTTTGCCAAGGCCTGCTGTTCTGACTTTTTGTTTATCTCAAGCTGGTGGTTTACTTCCCTCTTCCAGAACTCACTATCAAATCTTGGGTCGGTAAGGATTGATCTTAAAGCCTTTATATCTTCCTCGCTGAGCTTGTCTGCGGGCAAATCGTATTTGGTGATGTCAGTAGGCCTTATACCTACAAACTGGGCTGCAGGAGTGGCGAGGTATTCTGACAGGTGGGCTGACTTTATACTCCCGTAAGCCACACTCGCAAAAATCCTGTAGCTCCAGGGATCACCGTCCGTGAACACCACCACAGGCAAATTAAGCTCCGTATTAAGTCTTCTCAGCAGCCTGCGAGTGCTTCTTGCAGGCTGTCCTTTCAGATGAACTATTATCGCATTGTACTTCTCATCAAACCCGTTCTCCACAAGCCTGTCCCTCATACCTCCAGTCTCTATCGCTATCACGAACTTTGCATCATGGTCAACAAACTCAATTTTGTCAACATTCACTGGAATCTGATACCCCCCTTCGCCCACATCATCCTGGCAGTGTATCTCCCTAACACCCCTTCTCGTTTCTTCCCTAACTCTCAGAGGTCCTATGACCGTTGCTCCATCCTCTTCAGGACGTATGTGGAAGTGCTCTCTCTGAAAACTGGTCAGTATCTCAAGGTCTTCAATAAGGCGGTCACTTTCAGATTGTTCCTCAAATTTTGCAGCATCCCAGCCTTCTGAGATGTAATAAAGTTCTCTGAGTGTTGATGATTTGTTCAGGTTCAGCTGATCCTTAAGAAAGCCAATTACGTAGGTCATTTTGAGGATTCTGTAAGCACCTTTAACAGTTTTCGCTGATCTAACGGACTTTCTGCTGCCGTAAACCCATACTTCACTCTCCTCATCAAACTCTATATTGTGCTTGGTTCTTGTTGCAATTTCTATTTCTGGAACTCTGCCAGCTTTCATTTGATCATATATGGTCTGAACTATTCCTATAAGGGAAAGCAAACATCTTCGCTCGATCTCCTTCATCAGGAAAAATACAGCATCTATATTTAAATCTCTATCGCAACGAATTTATAGCCTTTTCAGAAACTAAAAACGATGCTGTACATAAACACATTTCTGGATAAACTTGGTGAACTGGTGAGAGGGGAAGCAGATGTTAGCCTTGCAAGGGAACTGACAGACCAGAAGAAAATAGTTGAGATGTTTGTTAAAGATTGTGAAGAGATCATGAGGATGTACAGCAGTGGTGAAGCTGATTATGAGGATGTCAAGAAGAATCTGCACCTTCTCAAAGTCTATGTCGTTTCGCAGCTTACCCTACATTTTGAGAAAGTAAAGGAGATTGCCAAAAGTAAAGGAGTTGAGATAACAGACGCAGCTCTCGAACCTGAAGTCGTAAATGATATTGCTCTGTACATAGATCAGGTTGAGAAGAGAGTATGAAGATACTCCTTACGAATGATGACGGACTTTATTCAGCAGGACTGAAAGCTGCCTATACGGCGTTAGAGAACATTGGAGAGGTTTTCGTGGTTGCACCTGCCGTTCAGAAAAGTGGTGTTGGAAGGAGCCTGTCAATCATGGAGCCAATCAGAGTTTCAGAGATAACGGTTAACGGTATGAGGGTTTTTGGCGTTGACGGCACACCTACGGATTCCGTTATAGTCGGTATATACGAGGTTATAGGGGATATACCGGATTTAACTGTCTGCGGGATAAATCTGGGGGAGAATTTATCAACAGAAGCTGCAACAACCTCCGGAACGGTTGGTGCAGCACTCGAAGCTGCAACCCATGGGAGTAAGGCTATAGCTGTATCCTTACAGATGCCTGATGTAACCAAATTTGAACTTACAAGTAACAACGATTTCAGCTTTGCGGGTCGTGTGTTAAAGGACATTGCAGAAGTGGTTGTGGATAAGGGGTTGCCAGAGGGTGTGGATCTGTTAAACGTAAACGTTCCTGCAAAGCCAAACGGGAAGATTGCCATAACGAAGCTTGCAAGGAGAATGTACAAGGTGAGTGTTGAGAAAAGACTTGACCCGAGGGGCAGGGAGTACTACTGGATCCATGGAGATGAGGTTGAGGATGCAGAAGAGGGGACAGACATCCACGCTTTGAGGCTTGGATACGTGTCCGTAACTCCCCTCTCAATTGATTTAACGGCGAAAGTTGATTTTGAAAAACTTAAAAGGTGGTTCGATGGGCTCAGATGGGAAGTATAAAGCTGCAAAGCTCGCTTTAGAGCTTGTTAAAGACGGGATGGTTTTGGGAATTGGTAGTGGAACTACGGTTGAGATTTTCCTAAATTTACTTGGAGAAAAGATTAGGATGGAGGGGTTGGAAATATACGGTGTGCCGACATCCTACCAGTCTTACTACGCAGCCATCAGAAATGGGGTAAGGATTGTTGATCTGGTCGAGTATGAGCCAGAGCTATGCATAGACGGGGCGGATCAGGTTGATTCAAAGATGAACTGTATAAAGGGTGGTGGAGGAGCGATGACGAGGGAGAAGATTGTGGCAAAGGCGAGTAAGAAAGTTGTAATTATCGTGGATGAGAACAAGCTGGTTGAAAAGCTTTCAATGCCCGTCCCGGTTGAGGTTCTGCCCTTCGCCTACGGTTACGTGTCAAGAAAGCTGAAAGATCTGGGATCTGAAGTAAAACTCAGGCACGGAAGCGGGAAAGTCGGTCCTATTATTACAGATAACGGTAACTTTATACTAGACTGTGAGTTTGATAAGATAGAAGATGAAAAAGTTGAAAGAGTTGAAGAGGATATAAATTCAGTTTCTGGCGTAGTTGAAAATGGGTTATTTCCTAAGGCAATTGTAGATAAAGTTCTGGTGGGAAAAAGTTAACTACCACACATCCCTTCTTCTGATTCGCAGCAAGTATATTCCTACTCCAGATAACACTATAGCACATCCAGCTAAAATCAGCCAGAGCCAGACGTCTTTGCCTGTATCCTCTTCTTTCATTTCTATTTGAATTAGCAAAGAAGTCACATTTGTTTTTAAAGATGTCATTGCATCTTCAATCCAGTCAAGTTTTTCTTCAGCATCCTCCAACCTGCCTTTGTCAATTAGTTCTGCGACATCATCAAGAGCTTTATCAAGAGTGTCGTACTCAGCTGTCAAATTCACATATTGCGCCTTTATCTTGTCGTAGTTTTCAAGTAAATCTTTCTTAAGTTCAAGCTTCACTTCAATCCGCGTAAGGTCTTTCCTGACATTCGAAAGTTCATCTTCGAGACTGTCGTGCATGTTCTCAAGAGCCTTTGTACGTTCTTGAAATCTACATTCTGCAATTGATTTCTCAACCTCTGCTATTTTTCTTTCAGCCTTCCAGTATTCTCCGTCATTGTAGTATACTAGAGCTTCATCGAGTTTCTCTCTGTCCTCTTTAGTGCAAGCTTCAGTCTCGAAATTTTTTATATCTTTATAAAATTTTTGAGTGTTAACAACTGTAATATTCTTTTCAAATAACCTTTCCGTGTCTACACGAATCAAGATTAGTGTAATGTTTTTTATTCTGTCAGATACGTCTGGAACATGGCCAAATACCTTTACCGTAATTCTATCAACACCACCGATTTCAGGAAGGAAAAATTTGAGTGTTGTTCCAGAATTGCTTGTATATACATCCTCTGGTGTAGGATGGAGAATAAGCTCTCCGTCCACAGACTCTATTTCGGATATTATACCTGCCGAATCCAGAGATGTATAAACTTCGTAATCAAGGTTACAGAGGCTTTTTGCTTCACCACTTTTTGGGGTTATGTTGACTGTAAATAAAATGTACTCACCTTCAAAGTAGTAATCCTCTGTAGACGAGCACGATACAGTTACGTTGATTGCAGACGCTGTATATATTGACAAAAATAAAAGGGCAAGAAGGGTTAACGGAGCTCGTCCCATCTTCCGCCTCTCCTTCTAAATGCCATAATTGCTACAGCTATAATTGCAATGCCTAATACGGCAACTCCAATGTACAATGCGTACTCTTTCAGAATGCCCAGTATGTCGAAACCACCTTCACTTGGTTTGCCAAAGAGAACTGCTTTAACGTTTTCGAGCAGAGATGCAGTTTGGTTGTTTAGATTTATAACATCATCTTCGTATTCTTTGAGTTTGCTGTAGGCTGTGGCATACTTACCTTGGTCAAGATAGTTCGATTTAATGTTGCCAATTTTGGTATCAAGATCATTGTATTCATCCTGCAGATCGTTATAATCTGCCTTCAAAGTCGTGTAAGTTTCAATATTCACCTTACTCGCTACCTGACCAAGATATAGATCGATATCTTCTAATGTGCTCGAAATATCCTCAAGGGTGCTCTTGAGAGAATTGTAAATCGCATCAGCTTTCATTTGATTTATTGATGTGTTAATTTCCTCAATTTGAGTTTCAACTGCATCAAGTTTCGAATCAGAGTTCTTGTAATCGTCTGATTTTAAGTATTCTTCAGCTAATGTTAGATTGGTCTGCGCTTTACTTAGCAATGACGATACATCTGTAACATCATAGCCTTCATCTTCAAGTGAAGCCACTACTGAGCTAAGTTTGTTTATTTCATCCTTTAAAGCCTGAATGTCTTCGTTGAATTCATTTAGGTCATAAACTTTCAAAACTACAGGTGGTAGAGCATCATCATCAGCGTCTGTTATATCGAAATACAACGCTTTTACCTCTTCATATCTGCCATCTATTTCTGGAATTGTACCTGAAACGCTAACTTTAATTTGATATATGCCATCTACAGTATCTTCTATCTTTATTTCGAGGAGCCCATCCTCAACAACATCTCCAGGTTTGGGATGGTTTATCGCTGCTCCAGAGACGAGTGTTACTATGGCTTTTATTTCTGAGCCATCAAGCTCAGACATGAAAGAATAATACCTTTCATCCAGTTTTTTTGCGTCACCTTCACTTGCTGGCTCTATCAGATACTCTATCTCGACTTTTTCGCCCTCCCTGTAATAATCTTTTTTCGGGTTTATCGTGGGCAGTGTCTCTTTAAAGTCTTCAGATGTAAGATGTTCAACAGCGAGAGATACGGGAGTGGTTAGAAGTAAAATTAGTACACTAACTATTCCGATCAATACCACCTTCTTCATGCTACATTCACCTTACACTACTCAAGAAGGTAGAAATTTAAGAATTTCGGTATAAAAAGAATAAAAAAGGAAAAAATTTTGAGATTACTTTCTTCTCAGCAGGTACGCCACTGCAAGCAGTCCGGCAATGGCGAACACTGCCTCAAAGCCTGGTATTCCTCCACCCTCTTGTGGTGGAGCGGTTGTTGTGGGTGCAGCGGTTGTTGTTGGTGCAGCGGTTGTTGTTGGTGCAGCGGTTGTTGTTGGTGCAGCGGTTGTTGTTGGTGCAGCGGTTGTGGTTGTGACTGGAGCGGATTCAAGTACTGTGATTTTCGTTACGAACAAAGCGTCGTCATGTCCATATACATCCTTGGCCGCATAGTATTCGGTTGTTGGATCGTAGTCATAGTGGAGATCCCAACTCCAGGTCTTGGACTGCGTATCGGTAGTAGTACCCTGGAAGTAAGTCTTCATCCTGTCTCTAACGTAGAGATAGTACTCACCGGGAGCAATTCCTGCTGTTGAGATCGTTACTGTAGCGTCACCATTTTCATCCAATGGGTTGTTGAGATACTTCAAGGTGGTACTGCCCAAGTCCAGTATTACATGGATGTCGTCATAACCTTTGGACTGTCTGTTAGTCGATATTTTGACAACCAGATCGTCTCCCTTAACGACGGTGTCTGGCACATCTACGTTAAGCTCTAATGGGACAACTTTCAATAACACAGTCTGTTCGGATACCTGTTCTTCATTGCTATTGTACAACGCCTTAAGCTTGAAAGTTACTGTATACGTACCAAGTACCAATGGCGAATTTGCACCCTCTAGGAATTCACTGGTCAGTGTTGAACTGGACTTATTATAGAACGGATACAGTGTAGCAAACAGCCAGCCACTGTCAGACTCGTTGTATTTAGACATCTGGTAGTCGTTTACTTTAATACCGTGCCCCTCGATATCCAGATAACCTCTCACTAAATCTGGGTCACCATTGACTTTCACAAATACATCTACGTAATCACCTGGAACCATCGTTATTTCCGTTGGCACTATTTCAAAGGCAAATTCAACCACGGTTATACTTAGTATAGCCATGGGATCTTCGGTTGGGTCAAAGGTTATTCCATCGCTTGAGTCTCTGTCTGAAGGCTCAAGGACATATATCAGATATGTATCTGGGGTGACTTCGTCTTTGTCTGTATTGACTTTCAGTATTGTCTCAAACTTTCCGTCTGATACTGAAACTGCGTAAAGATTGCCGATATTTGTCACAGTAAATTCGCGATCATCATATGTTATCTTCGGAACACCTACCAGGATGTTGGCCTGGTCTGTGAATACATACACAGTACTAAGGGAGGCCTCACCACTGAGCTTTACCTCTTCCCCTCTTGTAACTTCCTTGGGATCAATTGTTGCAGTTATCGTTTCTTTCACAATTCTGACTGACGTCACTATGCTGTATGATGTTGTATTATACGGAGCTGTCGCAGAGCCTCTCCACATCAGTACTCCTACGAGCGTGTAGGTCTTCTTTTCAGCATTTTCAGCGATATGAAGCTTCTCTGACTTGAAGGTGCCATCAGCACTGATTGGAATTACAATACCGTAGTGGGTTGTATCAACATTGTAGTCACCGGTATCCGGCATGTCGATATAGTACGTGCCTTTTGGATAAGACTGGTTCAGTTCACTGTAGTCAAACAATGCGCTTAAGTTAGTGCTTTCCTTGAGATAAACGAACATTGCTGCTTTACCCCATTCAGCGACTTCAACGTTGCCCTCGATATATATTGATTCTCCTCTTATGTAAGATAGCTTGTCCAGTGCAAACTCCATCTTGGGTTCGGTCACGGTGAAGTAGAATGTATCACTGTCGTTTATGGTACTCGTAGTCTTTACGGTTAATTTCACCTTGTAGCTTCCAGTAGGCCAGCTTGGATGCAAGTAGAAGACCTTACTGGGCCACCAGAATACGCCATCTTCTATCGAGACGTCATAGTCTCCAAGTTTTACACCATCATTAGTCTCAGGATAACTTGCGTCATCGTAGTCACTTGCATCTCCCGGACCGTAGATTTCAATTCTTACACTGTTGTCTCCGTCTTTATCGTAAATGCTTCCAGAATCTGCAACATTGGTTGTTCCGTAAACCGGGACTTTCTGACCAATCTTTGCCGAGGTGGGGCTCACCAAGCTAAAGTCAAGGTTAACTAACTCGAATTTTTCTGAGGCTAGTGTTACTGTACTAAAACTACTGTCTCTCAAAATGACTACAAATTTATACACTCCCGGATGTGCACCTTTGTCATTGACAAAAGTCTCTGTATCCAACCTGTAGACGTCTCTGAATGATGTGTTACCTGACAGATAACCAGAGTCCACACTCCATGGTATTTCAGAAGGACCTAGTATTGTATAGTTTATATATGCAACACTGGATGGTATGTTGTCCACGTCCACATCAAAGTAGATGTAGTCTCCTTTAACAACCGGGGTCTTGTCAACGGTTATTGAAATCGTGGGTAGTTCGGTGGTGGCTCTATATACAATCAAAGCTCTGTAATTGTTTCCGTCCTCATCTGCTCCAGGACTTGATGTGCTGATTGTTAATGTTTCAGTAGCAGTACCGCGAGTAATGTTTATTTGTATACTATGCTCGCCGGGGTCCGGCATGTCGAAAGTAAATACATTTCCATCTCTCGAATAGGTCTCTACACTACCGTCAATCTTCAGTACTAAAGTATCCCCTGTATCAGGGTTGAAGCCCACTACTTGGAAGGTTATCGTACCATCCTCCTCCCAGTAGTAGATCATTGTATGGTTAGTTGTGTCCTCAGCCCCCTCATCACACTTAACATCTATATCTTGGAACACGATACTATAGTTGCCATTTGGAGTTGTTGGAAACGTTTCTGTATGTCCTGCTGTAACGTTTCCATTCTGGCAAAGTCCTGTTGCAGATACTGGGAACACTGACAACAACATCAACAGCACTCCGATTGCCCCTATTAATCCTACCTTTTTCATACTTCTCTACCTCCTTTTTTCACCTTTCATCTCACCTTCCACTATATAAATTCTCCCATTTTTATGGCAGCGGGAAAGCTACAGCATCAGCTAACCCGCCGCCACCTTAATTTAATGGTCACTACATATATTTAAACCTTTTGCTTACCAGCGGGCATTTCACAAAAATAGATTGGAGTTGATGGTAGCTAAGGTAAAAAGAAAGGCTCGCTGATTAGATGGGTGAAGTTGGGTTTTGAACTTTTTCATTTTTTAGTTGCTTTGGCTCCAAACACAAGGGAGTGATTTTGCGGGTTGATAAGTCGGCAAAAAATTTAGAGCGGCCAATAGCATTTGCCATTATTAACAAAAACTACTTGTTGGTAAGTCTTTGTTCATCCAACCACTCAACAATACCCCTAACACCCCTCAGAGCAGCACACTCAGGAAGCTCCAAGAAGGTCTTCCCCTCAACGTCAAATCTTGAAATCGTCTCATCTTCAGGGACAACATGGATAAAATCAAATCCTTTGCTTCTCGCTTCCTTCTCAAACTTAACATCTACGCCCCCTGCCTTTACCCTGTTAACGATTAAGCCCGCCCTCTTGAACCCAGTGGCCTTTCTTGCAACCTTTACTATCTGCTCAGCCACCTGAAATCCCTTCTTGGACATGTCTGTAACGACGAGAAGTGTGTCAACGCTCCTCATTACCCTGCGGTTTATCTGCTCAATCCCCGCCTCTCCATCAATAATTGTGTGGTCAAAGGACTTGGATAGAATCTCAATCGCCTCTCTCAGCATGGTGTTGAGCTGGCAGTAGCAGCCCTCCTCCTCAGGTCTTCCAACGGCAAGTAAGGCAAATCCGCTCCCCTCAACCAGTACCTCAAAAATCTTGTAGTCCACAGATGCTGCAATCTCCACTTTGTCGTACTTC
>JAPDIX010000014.1 GCA_029259345.1 Archaeoglobi archaeon | reverse complement strand
ATCAGAACCCCCGTAGAACCAAAGAATAGAGGTTTGCACCTAACAGGTCTAGACCTATTGACGAAAATTCGACCTCCTTTGGTCACGGAGGATCTATATACATCCTATGAGCATCTTATGATGAGCCAGTTCAATAGGAATTGCCGCCGCTCTCGCAGAAAGAAGGGTTGTAATCGATACGATAAGAGACGTTGAGGAGCTTACTGAACTCGTTGCGAGTTCTAAAAAACCGGAGTGATTTACTTTGTGGAGGAGTTCCGAAGAACTTCATCCAGCAGACAGAGGTCGTTGCGAGGCTAAAAGGCTACAACGCTGGAGGGCACGAGTACGCAATACAGATAACAACCGACACACCTCAATTCGGCGGCTTGAGTGGGTGCACTTTCGAGGAGGGAGTAAGCTGGGGCAAGATAAGCCACAGAGGAAAGAAGGTGCAGGTTAACGTTGACGCAACCATCGCCATGCCTTTACTGGCTCACGGGCTGCTGAGCGCGAAGAGGAGAAGCTGTCCGGTTTTCGTCTGGGATGGGAAGTTGAGGGTCGATTACGTTTCTCAGAGCTATGAAGTTGGCGCTTGTCAGAGATTCTGAGATTTACGATAAAAAGCTTCTTGGATTAACGCTGAGGGACAGAATTAGATTGTCACTGGAGAGATTGGGATTTACGGTAAGGTTCTTTAACGGAAACACGAGCATAGAACCCGCAGAGTCATATCTGATAATAAACGAGCCTGTTCTCATCCTCGAAAGAGACATAGAGCTTAATGGTCGAAAAATACTCGCGTCTGATGGATTTACATTCGGCTACCTCTTCGGAGATGACTTCCATGCATTCTTCAACGGAGATTTACAAGCGGCTATTGAAATGTATTTGCAGAAAAACAGTCTCGAAGTTCAGCAGGTTTGGGCAGTAAAGCTCTCAGATGAAAATCGAAGCTGGCTGAAAAACTCCTTTTGAGCTCCCTCGTGAAAGTAAAAAGGACAGGCCTAAAGCCTGCATACTATGATGGAATTATTGCAAGAACCCTAAATCGAAGAATTTCGCTAAAAATTTCTAAGTATCTTGCTGGAAGAAATATAACCCCTAACCAGATCACAGTATTCTCTTTTCTCATTTCTGTTGCTGGATCAGCCTTATTTCTGCTCAATACCTATCTTGCAACGCTCATTGCCGGAATTATTATCCAGCTCCACAGCATCATCGACGGCTGCGATGGCGAGATTGCGAGACTAAAGTTCATGGAGTCTAAGTTCGGAGCGTGGCTCGACGGCGTTCTGGACAGATATGCTGATTTCATAATCATATTCTGCATAACTCTCTCAATTTCTCAAACAAATTGGTTCTACTGGATTATAGGCTTTCTGGCTGCATTCGCGTCATTTATAGTTGCATACACCGGAGACAGGTACGTTGCCGTTTACAGGCGGACTTATACCTCAAGCTCGTTCGCCATTCCAATTACAAGAGACATGAGGCTGTTCTTGATATTTTTAGGAGCTGTCTTCAACGCCCTCGCGATTTCGCTTGCATTAATTGCGGTTCTGGGAAATGCTGAAGGTCTGAGGAGAATCATTTCATTGAGTGGCACGAGAAAGTGAAGCTGGAAAGCATAGCACTTTACCCTAGCATCAAGAGTTGGGATACTGCAAGAAGGAGGCTTGGATGCTCACTGTTTATGCAGCATACGGAGACAGGAACTTCTTTGAAAATATAAAGGGAGAGGTTGATTTTTTAGCAAAAAGACTTGAGGAAATCTTGTCAAAGCTAAAAATTACGACGACAGATGGTGGTAAGGTGTGATAGATTGGGAAGCGGTAGTTGCAGGAATTAAAGTTGTTCTTTCTGATGATTCCATTGTTAGTCTTAGTCTTTGCATCAATATTGGTAATGGTGTTCAAAATTGCAGAATGGATTAAGCGTGTCTTTGGCGGAGTTTTCATAAGAAATACAGCATGAAAGTATACACTTGAAGACATTCAAAGTTCATAAATCACGAACAAAAAGTTCATAAATCATGAACCAGTAGTTCATGTATCATGAACATCTGGAGATTGATGTCGAGCAAAGAAAGGGTGGAAGCTTTAACCCTCATCCTTGAAAGGGAAACTGCTGGCGTTGAGGAGACGGCCAAACTGCTCGGAAGGAGTAAAGGTTTCGTATCACAGTTTTTCAGTTTGCTGGAAGAGGAGGGCATTCTGCGAAAGGCTGGGAGGAAATACGCGATTTTGAAATCGTCGAAAGTTAGAGCCATCAAAATACTGCTGAACATTGCGAGAATTGCTGAGGTTATTGAAAAGCACAGAAAGAATTGGATGGTAAGCGTTGGTGTTTACGGGAGCTTTGCCAAGGGTGAGAACACGGAAGATAGTGATCTGGATATCTGGATAGTGGTTAATAGGTATCCGGATGAGAGAGAAATTGCGAAGGTCGAGAGGGAGATTTCGGAAGAGACCGGAAAACAGGCTCATCTGCTAATCCTCACCAGAGAAAGGATAGACAGGCTTCGGAGAGAGGATCCGGTTTTCTATTGTGAACTCGTAAATTCGTTTGTTATCTGGGGTGAGGGCATTGAATTTTGAGGATTGTGTGAGGAGAGGCTTACTGAGGAGGGTCACACCTTCTCTGGAAAAGGCGAAGCAAAGTATGAAAAGAGCGGAAAAGTGGCTTTTTGATGCTGAAAAAAGCCTGGAACACGAACTATATGATAACTGCCTAATCTCATCCTACCTTGCAATGTTTCACTCTGCGAGGGCCATACTTTTCCGGGACGGGTGGAGAGAAAAGAGCCATTTCTGCATTGCGAGATACCTCGAGGAGAGGTATGTCAAGCACGGTAAACTGGAGAGAGAATGGATTGACTTACTCGACAGGCTGAGGGAAACGAGGCATGCCGGCCAGTATGATGTATCTTACTTTGCAACATGGGAGGAGGCAGAATCCGCCATAAATATTGCCCATGAATTTGTGGAGCGTATAAAGAAATTGCTGGAGGAAACATAGCACAAACCGATGGGGTTTCACAAAGAACAAAGATAATCTGCTTTAATTTCTTTGTTTTTTGTTGGAGTAACGATTTCTTGAACGCTATTGAAGATGTGGTTTGAAACTTAAATGAAAGACTATAACTTCTTCGAAAGCAGAAAAGTTGATTTTGTCAGAGCTAAAAATTACGCCGCCAAGAATCCCCGGAAACCAACAGATGGATTGGTGATGGCAGGTGATGAAACCCCAGAGCACGGGAGAAAAACCAAACATCAAACTTAAATATTTTTCAAGCAAAGTAGAACAAATGGCGGAGATAACCATAAAGCTGAAGGTGCCTGACGGGATGGAAGACAAAGTCAAAAAGCTGGTAGAAGAGACTGTGAAGAAGCTCATACAACCAAAAAAAACTGGACAGAAAAGTCCTTAACAAGTACTTCGGTAAGTACACAGGAGAAATTAGAGAGGAAGAGTGGTATCTTCAATGAAGGTTTTTTGTGGACTCTTCAGTTCTTATTGAGTTTGTGAAGGGAAACGAGCGAGCAAAAGAAATTCTGAACCGTTTGATCGTACTCGGTGCGGAGGTTTATATCAACGACATAAGTCTTCAGCGAGTTCATCTTTCATTACATTTCTCTTAAATCAGGATTATCCCCACTTACAATGAAAGGTAAGAAGGAAGTTGGGAAATACATTAACGAAAGGGATCCAAGGGAGTTCACAGATCAGTTTAGAGTCCTTGATGTCAATGAGAGTATTGTTGATATGGCATACGATTTTATCAAGAAATACAGCTTGCTGCCAAACAATGCAATGATCCTCGCTACCTGCAAGTTTTCACGAAATCAATTTGCTTGTATCTCTCGATAGAGATTTTGAAGAAGTATGCAGACTGGAAGGATTGAAATTCGCTTTTGGCGTAGAGGATATTGACTAAACTCATTGAGTTTAGCCTGTCAACTACATAAAGTTTGAGGGGAGACATTGAAGCATGAAAAAGGCTTGGGATTGTAAACGGTTTTATGCTACTTATGGAGACAGGAACTTCTTTGAAAGCAGAAAATGTAAGGAGAAGGCTGATTTTGTGGTAAAAAAACCTGAATATTCTATCTAAACCAGTATCTCACCATGCTACCAACTTGGTAAAACCAACTCCCTCAGAAATCAGAGTTCTTTTCTCAAATCGAGAACTCTCTTTGCCTTCCCCTTTGATCTCTCGATCGTTCCCTTTTCCACAAGTTCAACGTTTGTTCTAAGTCCGAGCTCCTTCTGTAGCTCTCTCTGGACTTTCTGCTGGATTTTCTGCAGGTCTGAAAGTTCCCCGGTAAACACCTCATCTCTCATCTCCACCTTAACCGTGATCTCATCCAGCGAACCTCTTCTCGAAATCACCACGAGGAAATGATCACCCACTTCAGGAATCCGCATCAGCACGTGTTCGATCTGACTCGGGAATACGTTTATTCCTCTCACTACGATCATATCATCCGCCCTACCAAGGATGCGGTGGATTTTTGGATGCGTTCTCCCGCAAGAGCACTTGTCATCCATTATGAAAGTGATATCCCCAGTTTTGTACCTAAGCAGCGGCATTGCTTCCTTTGTGAGAGGTGTTAACACTAATTCTCCCTCCTCTCCCTCGTTTACCTGTTCTCCTGTCTCAGGGTCAACGATTTCAATGAAGTAGTGGTCTGCCCAGATATGCAATCCATCCTGCTCTGGACATTCGAAGGCAACTCCAGGGCCGTTCATTTCACTCAAACCGTAGCTATCGTATGCTTTTACACCAAGAGAGTCTTCCAATCTCTTTCTTGTATTCTTGCTCCAAGGTTCAGCTCCAAAGCAGCCAATTCTGAGACTTAGTTTGTCAAGAAGTCCAAGCTCCTCTGCAACTTCCTTCAAACGTAAAGCGTAGCTTGGTGTGGAGTGGATCGCCGTCGTTTCAAAGTCCGCCATATATTGAACCTGCCTTTCAGTGTTACCAACCCCCGCAGGAATAACCATCGCTCCGATAAGTTCTGCGGCATCGTGAAACCCCAATCCACCTGTGAAAAAAGCGTAATTCACCATATTCTGAAAAACATCGTAATCCCTCACCCCAACCATATACAAGCATCTTGCCACCATGTTTATCCAGTTCTCAAGGTCTTTGGCAGTGTAGCCAACAACTTTGGGCTTTCCTGAAGTTCCGCTTGATGTATGCAACCTCACAAGACTTTCCTTTGGGACAGCGAACAATCCGAAGGGGTAGTTCTCTCTCAAATGTTCTTTGATCGTAAATGGAAGCTTGGCTATGTCCTCTCTCTTTTTGATATCATCTGGCTTGATCCCAGAATCTTTCAGCTTTTTGTGGTAGAACGGGACATTATCGTATGCATGTTTTACAACCCACTTGAGTCTTTTTAGCTGAAGTTCTTCCAGCTCCCTCTTGGGAATTACCTCCTCTCTCTGCCAGTAAATCTCGTTGTAGGGCATAGCATCACCATGTCACACTGTTTCTTTCTGTCTCAGCTTTATGGATTAAATAGTTGACGTTTTTACTCACGATGATTACCGGTAATAGCAGTTAAGGACAAAAGTTAAAAAACAATTACTGCAAAAAGCAGAAGGGGGGGCCGTAGGGTAGCCTGGTGATCCTCTCGGCTTTGGGAGCCGGTGACCCGAGTTCAAATCTCGGCGGCCCCACTTTAAATCATCTGTTATGGGGTGCTGGACGTAAGACAGGAACTCCAGAAACTTTGGCTTGATTTTGGAAACTCCTGTCACAACAAGCAGAATTACCCATTGTTTGATGAGTTTATATATTATTTAACAATAAATCAGTTCCGATTCAGAAATCTAACCTTGTCATCACCCTTAATCCTCTTGAAATGTTCTATCTCCTCTTTCATTCCCTCTGTTATCTCGTTTCCAAAAACCCACAGTTCATCGCAGAACTCCATCAGCCTCTTGTTTATCTCCAGAGCTTTTCTCCTGTCTTCAGGGTTAGTGTCATCCATGAACTGGCTGAAATAGATGTGGGGGGCTAACGGAATGTATCCTTTCTCAAGGACGTATCTGCAGTATTCCTCGGCTTTCTCAATGTTCTCTTGTTTTCCTTGAAAGGGTGAGCAGACGAATACGATTTTCATTATATCGTTTTTTCTACTTTTTTGGAGTAAAAACTCTTCTCTTACAACCTCCTTATCCTTATCTTTAGAAACCAGAATTTAATCACTCTTCGTATTTCGCTCATATTAAATCCCACTTCAAGAAGTGCATAAACGGCTAAAGTGTATTTTGAATCCATGTATTTGGGTGGAGGGTAATTTGTATCCTCTTGTAACGAGATCCATTTTAAAGTAGATAGAAATTTGGAGATTTCTAATTTAATGTTTTTGTCTTTAATATAATTTTAATCATCCAGCAAAAACATTTTTCCTTCATGGATTCTGGATTTTATCTCTATACAGATGATATTCTTAAAATTCGTGTTAAGCACCCATTTATTAGTATTTAAAAATTCTTCAAAAGCTTCCTCTTCTGTGAAACCTTCTGCCCATCCAAGAACTTGGAAATTATCAACATCCGGGTAAATACTCTCGCATGATGAATATGTTATCCCATCAGGTGTTAAAAACATGAAAAGCCTCTTTTTCATACCATCACCTCCAAATGAAGCAATTTCAGGAGATTTTTGTAGCTGTATTCACCCTCTATGTCTAAACTATCAAAATAGTATCTAACGTGCAACACTTGAGAGTCCCGACGCACTTTCTTTGGAAATTCCTTTGCTATTAAAACTCCACCAACAACTTCATTCCCCAATTCTCTCATGTAATCACGAAGTTGGTCTATGTCTTTTCGCTGTGCTTTCCCTGTTTTTACCTCAACAAGCAAGTATTTATTAGATCCTACTGGGTGTTTTAATTTTATGAAAATATCCACATAACCTTCAGGAAGCGCCTTTTCTCCCAGTATTTCAAAATCTGTGGAGTCATAGTTTACCTTGAAATGCTCAAGAATTTCCTCAAATATTGTACTTGAAAGCTTTTTGCGAACTAACGATTGAAGTATCAGTTCCTTAAAATAGAATTTTTCCGGAATGTTTTGTTTTTCTTTCTTAAATACAATTTTTGGCTCAAATGCTTCTGCATCAACATTCAGACTTTCATTATTACCATAATACGGCTCGCCCATGCCGGAAACGTTATAGAAGGTAACAGTATCTGCCTGAAAATGCGTTTTTCTGTATCCACCTCTTAAAAGCAAATTCTCAGCTACATAAGAAAATTCAGGCCTAACCATTGGTTCATTTAAGCTACGTTCTTGTTTTAGAATAAACCTAAAGGGAAAATGATAAGTTTTGCCTGACGTTTTGAATGTTATCGATGGCCACGGAGGAATTTTGTCAGCATTTTTATAAGCCACCTTTTTGACAACTCTGTAGAGATTTCTGACCCTCGCACCGTAGAGAAAAGATACAAAATCTCCTTCTTCAATGTCTAAAAACGTCCAGAGTCCATTTATACTGTTCGTGAATCCTGCCAATGCGTACTTTATACACAGTTCAAGATTTTTGCGTGTTGATACTGAAATTAAAAAGTAGTTTGGTGTTTTATCGTTTCCCATTTCAACCCCCCAAACTTATCTAAAAGTTCTGGTAGAAGCTGCCTCTTCCCTCCAGCCCATTTTACCAGTGGCTTTAACATCAGTTAAAAGTTTGAACATCTGCTATAAGAGCCTTCTCTTGGCTGTTCATAGGGGATATCTCAACATAAATTATAGATTTTCGAATTCAAGGCTGCTTGTGTTATCTTGAGCCACCAGAAATTGAACCACCAGCTAATTCTAAATGAGCCTTACCCACTTTCTGGTCATCGCCACAGTCTTTGATGTTTTTCTCACAACTTTTTCAGGAAATAAACCCATCAGAAAGTTGTATAAAAACGTCTTCTCTGAGGCACCTATAATAGTTATGTCAAAATTCTCAGCTTCAGTTGCGATCCTCTCGGATGGTCTTGGGTGTATTACAAACTCTCTCTCTACCCTCAGACCATTAAGTTCTTTTGCGGCCTCATCGAGTACCTTCTCTGCCTTCTCCCTTTCTCTCTCATGCTTAGCCACATAAAGTAGCTTTACAAATGCCTCCTTTTCTGTTGAATATCCTTAGCGATCTCGCATGCCAGCTTTGCATGGGGACCACCAACTGTCGGAATGAGGATGCTCCTGAAGTCGGGCATTTTCTCTCCTGGCTCGAATCTTATCACAACGACATCACACCTCGCCTTCATCATCACCGGATCAATCGTGCTGCCCAGCACCACGTCACGTCTGAATGTTCTCCCCCTCCAGCCCATGATCACCATATCCGCCTTCCACTCCTCAACTGTACTCAGAATAGCCTCAGAAACATCGTGCCCCACTTTAACAACCCCTCCAGCAGGCACGCTCAGATTCATGAACTCTTCCACTCTCTCCTTTGCCTTCTTGACTTCCTCTGCAGGCGTCGAAATAGGAGTTTGAGGTGGGAGCTTCACAGTATTCATAATTACAACTTCACCGTCTCTCTGCCTCGCGATTAACTCGGCAAACCTCACGAGCTTCTTGGCCACAACAGGGTTTGCAATCGGAACAAGAATGACATATTTCTTTTTCTCAACGGGCGTCTCCTTGTATACAGTCATCACATCTTCTTCCACTCTCCTTTCCATCTCTTTCTCGGAGTATGCGTAGTAAACCAGAGAACCGAGAAACATCCATGCAACCGTCATGAAGAACACAGTCATTCCATGCTCGATGTTGGTGATGAGGAAGTAAGTGATCACTATCTGTAAAACTATCGCGATAAAGGGCAGAAAAGGAACGAAGGGGAGTTTGAAGCTGCGTTTTATATCAGGTCTCCTCAACCTGAGGATTACAAGTGCCAGATTGACAGAAAGAAACAGGAAGATGAACATCATGCTCGCGGCTGACGCCACAGCCTCTATTGGGGCTAAAGATGAGATAGCAACGATAATGTAGCTGAAAAAGATTGCATAATGTGGCGTTCCTGTCCTATCGTTAATCCTTGCAAGTGCTCTGTTAAGGTAACCCGATCTACTCAGAGCAAAGACAACTCTTGAGGATGAATAGATTGTGGCGTTCATAGCACTCACAGTTGAGATTAAACCACCTGTAAGGATCATCCACCCGCCTAAGGGCATGATCTGGTCAGCTACTCTGATGAGGCTGAGTTCTGCCAGCTTACCAAGGAACATCCAGCTCGGAACATCAGTCCTAACGGCTCCGAGCAGGGAAAATGCTACGAGAATGTAAATTCCAACCGCAATCCACAGGGAAACGACTATGGCCTTTGGTATGTTTTTGGCAGGGTTCTTAACTTCTTCACCACTCTGGACTATTATCTCGAAACCCTCAAAGGCAATGAAAGTTAAACCCATCGCAGCGAGTACTCCAGCCAGCCCGTTGGGCATGAAGGGTGTGTATGCACTCGCCCAGTCGGGATAGGAAATCATGTGGTAGATGCCAAAGAGAGCAAAGATGACTAAAATTAGCACCTTCAGCATTGTTACAAATCCACCGAGCTTTCCACTCTCCTTCGCCCCAATGTAGTTCACATACGCCAGAAATGTTACCATTGCAAGAGCAGAAAGTTTAGCAAGGATGGTGTGAGGCATGGAAATTCCCATAAAGTTTACAACCATCTCGGCAAAAAAAGCTCCAAAGGTCACGGCATAGAGGGAACAGGCGATTGTGTGTGCTGCCCAGTCTATCCAGCCAGCCATAAATCCAGCGTAGTTTCCCATAGCCTCTTTTATCCACAGATAGCTCCCACCAGCTTGGGGTAACGCAGAACCGAGTTCAGCGTAAGCTAATCCTGTGAGTGTGGCAATTATACCATTTAGAAGGAATGCGAGGAGAATTGCAGGGCCAGCAATACCTGCAGCAATGCCAGTAAGGGCAAAGATACCTGCCCCAATCATCCCGGCGATGCCGATCATCGTGATGTCAAAGAACGAGAGGTCTCTGCTCAGAGAAACCTGTACCTCTCTCGATTCCATCACTCTGAAAGGTTTTGCGGGCAATATAAAATTATTGCAGGTAATAAGAGTAGATCCCTACCAGTATCAGAAAAGTTCCGAGGAGAGAGCGGGTAGTGAAGACTTCCCTCTCTCTGAGAAGGATAAAGGTCAAAATCACAGTAAAAAGTGGATATGCGCTCGTGATTGGCTCAACCACTGTTACGGGTAAGTCCTTAAGCACGACGTATCTCAAAAAGTTTGCAAGCCCGACTGTAATGCCTGCGGCGAAATACCATTTTGCCCCCCTTACGGACAGATTTTTTGCAGCAATCGGGGTCATGAGAGCTGTTGAAGCCAGAAAACCGACAAACGTTGCGAAGAGCGGGTTGTATTCCACAGCATTCCCGAATTTGACAAAAAAGGATGAAAGGGCTGTAAAAAACCCGGTCAATATCCCAAGAGCTATACCGACATAATCAGCTTTCCCACTCGGCTTTGAGATGAGAACGATTCCCGCGAAGATCAGGATGGACATCAGGAAGGTCCTTAGTGTCAGTATCTCGCCCAGAAATATTCCGAGTAGAGCTGCAAAGAAAACCCTCGTGGCTGATAGTGGTGCAGACAGATTTGCCCCAATTCTACTTATCGCATGGTAAAAGCATATTCTTGCAGCGAAGAAATGCAAAATTCCTGCTACAAGCATGTAACCCAAAAATTCTCTGTCAAGACTTGGATTGAGTATTGAGGGGAGAAAAAGCAGTGTGGAGGCAATTTGACTGACGTAAATTCCGCTCATCGTATCCACTTTTCTGCTTCCGAACCTAACAAATATCTGGTGCACGCTGAAAAGTAGAGGGATTAGAAGAGCTATGAGTGCCATTCTATCCCTGTTTCAACTTAGGACATTCATCTCTGAGCGGGCACTCGTCACAGAGGGGCTTTACAGGCTTGCAGACGGTCTGACCAAAGCCAACAAATGCTTTATTTACTCTATCCCACATACTGACGGGAAAAATCTTTTTGAGCATCTCCTCTGTCTGCTCGGGTCGAGTAGTTTTTACAAGCCCAAGACGGTTGGATATGCGGTGAACGTGAGTGTCAACAGGTATCGCAGGAATACCAGAGTAGGCAAGAACAACGTTGGCAGATTTTCTCCCTATTCCGGGGAGCTTTACAAGTTCATCAAATTTCAGCGGAACTTCAGAGTTGTATTCTTCTACAAGCTTTTTCGCAAGCTCCTTCAACCTCCTTGCTTTAACCCTGTAAAAACCCACCCCCTTTATCAGCTCCGCAATCTCCTCTTCATCCATCTCAGCAAGCTCTTCTGGGGTTCTTATTCTGGAGAAAAGCCTTTGAACAGCTGATGCGGTAGCCTCGTCCCTTGTCCTTGAGCTCAGCAGTGCTGCCACAAGGTGCTGGAAAGGTGTTCTTATTTCCCCTTTAAGAGTATAAACCGGGGCACCTCTTTTCCTCGCTTCTCTTTCCATCAGTTCTACCATTTTCTCAGGTTCCACATAGCCCGATAGGCAATATTTTAAAAAGAGTTTCTGAGTTGTATCATGCCAAAGCTCGATTACGCAAAGGCGGGAGTTGACATAAGGGAGGAGGAAAGGGCAATAAAATCCCTCGCGAGGGTCATAAAGCACGTCAGAAAGGGTTTTGGAAAACCAATACTGACATCTCACTATGCTGGAGTTATAGATTGCGGAGATTTTGGCATTGCCATCACAACGGATGGTGTGGGGAGCAAAATTCTTGTTGCTGAGGCAATCAACAAGTTTGACACCATCGGAATTGACTGTGTTGCAATGAACGTAAATGATCTGATAGCTATAGGGGCAGAACCTCTTGCCATGGTGGATTATATCGCAATCGAGAGGCCAGATGAAAAGATAATGGCTGAGATAGCGAAGGGGCTTGAAGAGGGGTGCAGAATTGCCAACATAACCCTCCTTGGCGGGGAAACTGCTACACTTCCCGAAATAATCCGAGGCTTTGATCTTGCAGGAACGGCAATAGGTGTTGTGGAGAAGGATAAGATCGTAACTGGCGAGAGGGTTGAGCCGGGAGATGTTATTGTTGCCATTCCAAGCAGCGGGGTACACAGCAACGGTCTCACCCTAGCCCGGAAGGTTGTGGAGATGGCGGGGATGAGTTACCATGACAGATTTAACGGAAAGACAATAGGAGAGGAACTTTTAACCCCAACAAGAATTTACATGGAGGTTCTCGATGTGTTGAAACGCTGCGATGTGCACGGGCTTGCCAATATCACAGGTAGTGGGTTGCTGAAGCTTAAGAGGCTCAGAAGTGATGTTAAATACGTTGTAGATAGACCTTTAGAGCCGCAAAAGATATTTAGGCTTATTCAGGAGCTTGGAGAAGTTGACGAGGATGAGATGTACAGAACCTTCAACATGGGTATGGGTTTCATGATTGTGCTGCCCAAAGATGAGGTCGAGAAGGCTTTGAAGCTATGCGATGGCTCTGTTGTTGGGCATGTGGAAGAAGGAGAGGGAGTTTACGTTAAGGACTTGAGGCTTGATTGAATTCAAAGCCCGATGATTGTGTAGTCCTCAAGCTTACCCTCCGCCTCGTCCATTTTTTCCTGATGTTCCTTCAAAAAGCTTCTCACAAGTTCGGCAGCTTTTTTCTTGCATTTCCCACAAAGAATCTTTCCCCCTCTGCAATCGCTTTCTATTTGCTTCAGCTCACTATCATTCTCAATCAGGTGGTAGCTGTAAAGCTCGAAAACGACGCATTTGTCTGGTTCTCCTCCGAGCCTCCTCTGTTCATCTGCTGTAGCTCTTCCGCCGGTAAAGGCCTTCATTACCTTTTTTGCCCCCTCTTCGGGGGGGTCAAGAAGAGAAATGTAGCTTTCTGGCTTGCTTGAACTCATTTTTCCTCCTGTCAGGCCAGTAGTAAATCTGTGGTAGGTTGAAGAGGGAGGGATAAAGGCAAACCCCCCAAGTTTTAACTCTACCTCCCTCACCACCCTCTCAATTTCGTCAACTATTCCAAAAACGTCAACATGCTCCTCGTAAAACCTTGTTTCCAGATTCAACTCCTTCAGAGCCTTCAGATACTCATTACCCTTCCGGCTTCTGATCCTCAGACCACCTTTGATTGGCTCGAAGGAGAAGATACTCGCTCTCGCTGCCAGATCCCTTGTGAGACGCATGTGGGGATCTTGATCAGCGCCAACTGGCACGACAACCGGCTTCGGACCACCGAATTCTTGAAGCTGTGGGTGGAGAATGTCAGCAGCCTGTACAGCTGTTATAAACATCTTGGCGAGCTTGGTTTCACCGTTAAATCCATATATTGCCCTTAACTCACTGAAGTTCACCTCTGCGGAAAGTTCAAAGGCCAAATCCTTGACCCGATTGCTTTTCGACTGGAAGTATATGACCGCATTGCTATCCAATCCGAGAGCGATGATTGACTTTATATATTCCAGACCAATCTCCCTTGTTTTTTCCCAGCTCAAACCTCTAACAGAGTGTGCTTCCATATCTGCTATGGCGACGAATGCCTTTCCTCCTGCCTTCTGGTGCCAGATTATCTCATCCATCGTCATCTTGTGACCAAAGTGTGGTAGACCAGACGGCATGAAGCCCGACATTACCGCCCATGCCTCTCCCCTCTTCATAGCATCCACGATCCTCCAGTAATCTCTGTGGCCGAAAATAGCGCCCCTTTTCATCAGGATATGCGGATTATCAATCTCCCCGAGCACCTCATTGAAGGGCCTCATTCCAAACTCTTCGATGAGTCTGTCGTAGTCAATGACCCCCTCGACATCCCATGGAGTGACTTGCATGGCATTCAGTAGGCGGCAGGTTAATATTCTTTGTGCAGATTGCATCTCAATGAGAGTACAGATAATGGGTGCAGGTGCACTTGGGTCTCTTGTCGGTGCATTGATGCAGCTTTCTGGATTCGATGTTATTTTTGTTGCAAGAGGCAAGCAGCTTTCAGCTTTAAAAAACCGTCTAAGAGTTTCAGGGCTTATTGAAGCTGAACTTGATGTTCATGCTGTGGATAAACCTGAGAATGCCGATATTACATTTGTGACTGTCAAAGCCTACGATACCGAAGAGGCTGCGAAAAGGCTTGCAGAGGTTGATCCGGGAATTGTTTGCAGCCTGCAGAACGGTGTTGGAAACGAAAAAATTCTTCAGAAATACTGTGATAAGGTTCTGGGCGGGGTTACAAGCTATGCAGCAAATCTGGCGGATTACGGACATGTTGTTTATGCTGGTGAGGGTCTAACGCATGTCGGCGAGCTGGATGGGAGAATGAGTGAGGAGGCACTTAAGGTGGCAGAAACTTTGAGAAGAGCAGGTATTAAAGCTGAAGCTGTCAGCGATATTCGATTCCGGATATGGGCAAAGGCAGTTGTCAATGCGGCAATTAATCCAATAACAGCCCTCTGTAAAGTCAGGAACGGAATGGTTGTGGAGAACTATGACTTCTGGAAGGTTGCCAGAGGTGTTGCTGAGGAGGGCAGAAGGGTTATGCTGAAAATGGGCTACGAGTTCGATGTTGTCAGTGAGATCAGGAGAGTTGCGGAGATGACTGCAAAAAACAGATCATCAATGCTTCAGGATGTAGAGAAGGGAAAGAGAACTGAGATTGACTTCATAAATGGAGCGATAGTCGAGAAGGGGAGAGAGATGGGAATTGACTGTCCCGTTAACGAGACTTTACTCCATCTGATTAAAGGGATTGAGAAGAGGTGAGTGGGTGAACGATCTGATTAAGATTCTGCTGGTCGCCATGCTCCCTATATCCGAGATCAGAGGAGGTTTGCCCCTCGCCCTCTATCTTGGCTTCGATCCTGTTGAGGCTTACATAATAGCTCTTATCGGGAATATTGCACCAATACCCGTTCTGCTCGTTTTGCTGGATTTTCTCATCAGCCTTGCAACGAAAGTGGATTTTGTTAAAAAGGTGTATGGGAAGATACTGGAAAGGGTTGAAAAAAAGAAAGGTATCGTTGAAAGATACGGCTATTTGGGCCTTATGCTTTTCGTTTCTGTTCCACTACCAATTACGGGAGCTTGGACTGGTGTGCTGATCGCTTCTCTGCTTCAGCTCGACAGGATAAAGTCCTTTTTATCGATAGCAGCAGGTGTTTGTATCGCTGGTGTCATTGTTCTCCTCGCCTCGCTTGGCGTAATTTCAATTGCATTTTTTATTAAATAAAACGAAACCAAAACCTTCTTTTTTATTCAGCTGAAACTGATAGCGTGCTTGAAATGTTTACCTCGACAAGGGTTCAGATTCTCTCGAAGCTGAGGGAAAGACCCTTCACAGTTTCAGAGATTGCCAAGCTTACAGGATACTCTAAAACGACTGTAAGCTATCATTTGAGCAAGTTGAGTGAAGCTGGGCTTGTGGAGAGGGTTGAGAGGGGTAAGTGGGTTTACTACAAGATTACGCACAGAGGTGAGAGGAAGATAAAGGTTGAGGCTGCAATGTCAATTGCTTCGTTGGTGGGGGCAGCGGTATCTATCGTGTGGTTCGCGGTGATAAGAATGCAGAAGGCTGCAGTTAAAGTAGTTCCCAGTGCGTTAGAGAAGGGCATAGCACCCGTTTATGAAATTCAGAAAGAAGGTGGATTCGAATATGAATACTTGCTGGTTGCAGTTGCTGCAGCGTTGATCTGTGTTTTTCTGTATTTGAAATTAAAGAGGTGAGCGGAAAGTATATTTTAACACAAATCTACATACTTTATGTGCCGGAAACATTTAATTTTGATTCTGCTTCTGGCCGCATTGCTAATCACAGGATGTGCTCAGGAGAAACAGTATCCTCAAACCCTCTCAATCAGATCGGTTTTTGAAAATGGGGGTGAAATTCCTGAGAAGTACACATGCGACGGTGCTGATATCTCCCCACCCCTCTTTATCGAAGGAATTGACAGCAAGGTCAAAAGTCTCGTCATAATCTGCGAAGATCCCGATGCTCCCATGGGCATCTTCACTCACTGGATTGCGTGGAACGTTGAACCAATCTCGCAAATACCCGAAAACATACCAAAGACCAGAGAGGTTAGCAATCCAAAAATGGTTCAGGGAAAGAACGACTTTGGCAAAGTAGGTTATAACGGCCCATGTCCTCCTAGCGGAAAGCACAGATACTACTTCAAAGTTTATGCACTCGATACAGAGCTTGATGGTGATTTTACCAAGGAAGGACTTTTGAAGGCCATTGAAGGCCATGTCGTTCAGTATGGTGAAATTTATGGGACATACAGTAGATAACCTGTTAAAGTTTGCTGGTTAACATCATCTTTCTTTATTTTTGTTTTCGAGTAGGTAAATTTTTTATTCTCTTTCTCGTGGGGCAGGTAAGAGGTGGTCAAAATTCTGATTGAGGTAAGATTCCACGGAAGAGGGGGACAAGGAGCGGTGACAGCAGCCGACCTGCTTGCGGTTGCTGGATTCAAGGAGGGATACTACACCCTATCCTTCCCAATGTTTGGAGCGGAGAAAAGAGGTACTCCAGTTGTCTCATTTCTCAGAATTTCTGATGAACCAATTGTTGCGAGAGATGAAGTTTACAATCCGGACTACGTTGTGGTTCTCGATCCAACAGTCATGGAAACCGTAAATGTGGTTGCCGGGTTAAAGAAGGGGGGAATGCTTATAGCAAACTATCCCAAGGGCAGTGAGGATCTGAAAGCTGAGCTTAAGGCTGATGATCTCGGTTTTAAGGTTGCGACAATCAACGCAACGAAGATGGCGATGGAGGTCCTTGGGAGACCGATAACAAACACGACAATGGTAGGAGCTTTTGGTGGGGCTACAAGGCTTGTTACACTAGAAACTCTGCTTGAGGTGATAAACGAGTGGTTCAAGGAGGAGCTGGCTGAGAAGAACGCGAAGCTTGTTGAGGAGGCTTATCGTTACATGATGGAGGTGTGTAGATGAAGATTAAGCTTAATCTTGGTGCAATTTCAGAGCCAATGCAGTCAGAGAAGTTTAAAACGGGTGACTGGGGAACGCATTATCCAGTTATTGATAAAGAGAAGTGCACTGCCTGCAAGACTTGCGAGCAATACTGCCCTGACTTGTGCATAGAAGTTAAAGAGGTTGGAGAGGAGAAGTATGCTGTCGTTGACTACAACTACTGCAAAGGGTGCGGCATTTGTGCTTCAGTCTGCCCGTTTGAGGCGATAAAGATGGAGCTCAAGGATATATTCAAGTTTGAGGTTTGCTGAGGTGGTGTCATGAAAAAAGTTGTAAGAGGTTTTTATTCCGTTGCATATTCGGTAAAGCTCTGCAAACCAAATGTCATTTGCGCTTATCCTATTACTCCTCAAACTGAAATTGTCGAAAATCTCGCTGCAATGTATGCCAACGGAGAACTGGGAGAAGCTGAGTACATCACTGCCGAGTCAGAGTTTGGGGCTGCAAGCATTCTTGTAGGTGCCTCTGCTGCTGGTGCGAGGGTTTTCACAGCAACATGCAGCCAGGGTTTAATTTTAATGAGTGAGGTGCTTTTTAACGCTGCAGGCATGAGGCTGCCGATAGTCCTTGTAAACACCAACAGGGCTCTGTCTGCTCCGTTAAGCATC
>JAPDIX010000079.1 GCA_029259345.1 Archaeoglobi archaeon | reverse complement strand
TACCGCTCTCACCAGCACCGGCACCAATGCCTGCCAAACCCACAGCAAGTCCAGCTCCTATAGCAGCGCATCCCTTAACGAATGTTTCATAATCCATCAAAGCATCAACCATTTCTAACCACCTCCTAACAGTATGTCGATCCATTTTACAGTATCTTCAAACCTGTATCCAAAAAATAATATCAAGAGCGCTATTGAAGCGCCGAGCGAGAGTCTGAACGTCGATACTATCCAGTAGTACCTTACAAACCTCTCTACATTCTTTTCCGTCGCAATCCTCCTTGCGATTTTTTGGACAAACCCTTCTCCCATCATTTACACGTAGGCGAACATCAGTATGAAGCTGATAACGAGACCAAAGATAACGATGGTCTCTGGAATCACTGTGAACAGCAGACCCAAACCAAGGAAACTTCTGTCCTCTGCAATCGCCCCCACGGCAGCAGCACCAATACCGCTCTCACCAGCACCGGCACCAATGCCTGCCAAACCCACAGCAAGTCCAGCTCCTATAGCAGCGCATCCCTTAACGAATGTTTCATAATCCATCAAAGCATCAACCATTTCTAACCACCTCCTTCAATCCTCCAAAAACTTTTTAACTCTCCCGAATGGAGAGTACTCCTTTCCTCCACCTTCAAAAAACTTGGTGAAGAACTCTACGTAGTGCAATCGCAATGACTGTAATCCAGGATCGAGTATTCCGAGCAGCAGGTTTCCTGCATGTCCTATCAGCAGCAGGATTATTGCAACTGGTAGCAGCGCCATTCCCGGTGGTGTTCCTATTTTGACGCTGAGATAGTTTATAACAAAGGCTATGTAAACCGATGACAGGCCAATGGCAAGCAATCGAGCATAGCTTATAATCTGTCCGAACCATGTCAGCAGCTCTACTGCCATTATGATTCCGAAGATCCCCATCTTAGGTATCTCTGCCTTCAGGAATATCACGAACCAGACGATGAGCAGTGGTAGTGCCAGTAGATAGAATATATTGACTCCCGCCTGCCATCCATCCACGAGACCCGGAATTGGCAGTGGAACCGCTCTTCCCTCTTCAACCGTGTAGCTTCCCAGTATGTAGAGGTTGTCCGGAAGTAGCGCTCCAAAGCCCTCCTCTGGCGGAGATGTGAAAATTTCGAGGTTGTAGCTGAATCCGAATATGAGCATCACCAAGCCCAGAACACCGATGAACCAGCAGCCCTTTTCGTAAATCGCCTCCTTCATTCCATGTTCTATGTAGACATTGTAGAAACCAAGTGCGAAGCCCCACAGCATCTTGAACATACCGATTAGAAGCACGATGAAAAGCAGCGCCTTGACACCGAATTCCTCCACTCTGTCGAACAGCGGGTGGTGATGGTTGAATGTATAGAGTGCTGAAAGGGCATCACCTAGGAAATGTATTTTAGATGGCTCTTCCATTCCGGGAATTATGAATGGCCCAAAGAATTCTCCGTAGATGAAACCGAAGAGAATGGACGAGATACCACAGTAGACTGCAATGTTCAGAAGTTTCTGCCATCCCTCCGTCTTGAAAATTGTTTTGAGATAAAGTGCAAGTATTGTTATAAGAAGACCGTAACCCATATCCCCGAGCATCATTCCGAAGAATATCGTGAAGAAGATTGCCATTATTGGTGTTGGGTCAATCTCTTTGTATCTGGGTGTTGCATAGGTGGTGGTGAGCAGTTCATAGTCCCTGACTACCGCAGGATTGTCGAGTTTGGTTGGTGGAACGTCCTCCTCTTCCTCCTCAATCACTTCAACCACGATTTTGCCATTCCTTTCAACTTCACTCCTGAATTTATCCAGTTGCTTGGCTGGAACGTATCCAACGATTACAAATGTGTACTTTGAAACAAGTGCCTTTAGGGGCATTTCAGACTTGTCGAGCTCGGTGCTGAGATATTCTTCAATAGCAAGCAATAGTTCTGCTTCTTTTACCTTAATCTCCTCAATCTCTGTCTCGAGCTGTTTCTTCCTGTTCAGAAGCTCCTCTTTCTCTCTTTCAATCTCATTTATCCTAGCATCGTAGTCATCAACGTCCGGAACTGGCAGTTCTCTGTACCCAAAGGCCTGAAGTGTCCTGAAGAAGTCATCACCATATTCTGCCTTTACAAAAATTGCAACCAGCAGCTCTTTCTCGTACTCCTTGATTACAGCATCAAACTGGTCTGTTATTTTACTCAGTTCCTCAACCGGATTCTCTTTGACGAACCCAACAAAGCATCGCAAGTTCTTGTAGCCCTTCAGAAGTCTCGAAGGTATCCCCAATACCTTTAAAGGTTCAATTATTCTCAGTTCGTCTTCCAATCCCCTAATTTTTTCATCAATGCTTCTGTTCTCCTCAATTTTGCTTCCAATTTGCTCCTGGTACTCTTCAAGCTTTTTGCTGAGCATGTCTTCAATTTCCTTTGACCTATACTTCCTCTTTGGAACGATTCTGCCCGGATCAATTTTCAGATAAGATATGTAGCTTCTGAGCTGCACCAAACTGCGTGATACTAAAGATGCTTTTTCAAGCGGCTCGCCAATTCTGAAATACTCTGCCTCTTTCGGGTCTTCAATGTGAAGAAGGTTTACTTTATGCAGTGTTTCTGACGCATACTCAAGCTGCTCTTTTGGTCCCACTACTGAAATTTTAACCATCTTTTCCGGCTTAAGCATGCTCCACCATCCCTACAAACTCGTTATAGAGAAAATCTACAGCCTTCATTATGTTGTCTTTTCCACTTTTCTCGAAATTCTCTATTTCTTTTGCTTTCTTTTGCCTTATTTCCTCTTTCTCCTTCTCTATCTCTGCTTTTACATTTTTAAGTATCTCCTCTTTGACTTTTGCCGCTTCAGCCTCAGCGCTCTCAATAATTTCCCTTGCTTTCATCTTAGCCTCAAGAATTTTGTTTTTCTTTTCCTCCTCTGCAGCCCTGATAGCCTCTTCAACTTTAATCTCTGCTTGCTTAATCTTTTCAAGAATTTCTGTCCTATCCATGGTAACCACCTTGATTAAACTCTTCACTTCAAAGACATCGAAAGCCTAATCGTAGCCTATTTAAGTTTTGTTATTTTTACACAGGTTCTATTTGTAATTAAAAACGCATATTAATTATTTCATAAATTAGAAACCGAAAACGGAATATAATGGATGGGATAAAAACAAACATGAAGGTTCTCGTGGTTGATGCTGGTGGTAGAGGTAACGCAATTGCTCATGCTTTCTCCAGAAGTGCAAGGGTTAAGGAAGTTTACGTAGCTCCCGGAAATGGTGGGAGTGAGTTTTTCGAAAAATGTAAAATTGCGAAGCTGAATGGAGAAAAGATTCCTTCTATCAGAGCCATCAGCGAGATCGTAAAATTCGCCAAGTATGCTGAAGTTGACCTCGTCTATATCGGACCCGAAGAACCCCTCAGCCTTGGCTTGGTTGACAGGCTTGAGGAGGAGGGAATTGAGGCGGTAGGGCCAAAAAAAGATGCTACAATACTTGAGGCAAGTAAATGCTGGGCAAAGGACTTTTTGAAAAAGATTGGTGTTCCGATCCCAGAATACGCGAACTTTGATGACCCGGAGGAGGCTAAGGAATACATCAGGGAAAACTTCGAAGATGGAATTGTCGTGAAGGCTGATGGACTTGCAGCAGGAAAGGGTGTTTATGTCTGCGAGTCCATTGAGGAAGCTCTTAGGTCTGTGGACGATATAATGGTTCAAAGGAAGTTTGGAGAGGCTGGAAACAGAATCGTCGTTGAGGAGAGATTGAGAGGTATAGAAGTAGCCTTTACTGCCGTTAGCGATGGAAAAACCGTTAAGCCATTCGGACACGCGAAGGACTACAAGAGGGCCTTCGATTGTGATGATATAGAGGGTCTGAGGGATTTCTACATCGGCCTTACAAGAAAATTCTATACCAAAACACAGATCGAGCAGCTTTTCAAGGAGGGGAAGCTCGTCAATCCTAACACCGGAGGGATGGGTGCGGTAAGCCCCCATCCAGATGTGGACGCGGAGATCGAGAGCAGGATCATGGAGACGGTGGTTGAGCCAATAGTAACAAAATTCAGGGAGCTTGAAGGGATTGAATTTAGAGGTGTGCTTTATCCGGTTATAATGCTTGTGGAGGAGGATGGAGAGCTGATCCCAAAGGTTTTAGAGATTAACGTAAGGGACTGCGATCCGGGAGCTGAAGCAAAGCTTCCAAGACTCGAGAGCGATATTGCTGAAATCTCGATGGCAATAATTGAAGGAGAACTCGAAGACGTTGATATAAAGTTTAGCGATGATTGGTGCGTTGCTGTGTGTGCTGTGAGCGGTGCGTTGAAGGGTAGAGAGGGGTTGAAGCCCGGTTATCCTGCTGATCATTACACGAGCCAGCCGATAAGTGGTTTGGAGGAGGCGATGAAGGAGGCAATAATTTATGCAAACGGCATCGAAAAGACTAACGGGTATGTTACTACAGGAGGCAGAGTTCTGACAGTGGTAGGGATGGGAAGGAGTATAGAAGAGGCGAGGAAGAGAGCATATGCTGCTTCAAGCAAAATCAGCTTTCCGGGTATGAGATACAGAAAAACGATCGGTCTTGATGTTGAGGAATGACTAAACTATGTTCCTTAAATCACTCAAGCTTCCGAGATATAACACCTCGTCTTCAACAGCGTAGATTTCAATTCTTTTTGCTTTGTTTAAGACGGGAGAAAGAAAAGAATTTTGAAGAATATCACTGCCACTCATCAGCGGTGAGAATGCAGGCAGGACTATTTTGACGTCGTCTGCAACAAGATAACACGGATAGCTATACAAACCTCCCCTCACCCTAACCTTAATCGCAGGATGCTCGTGCCCTATTATAACCCTTTCAAATCCCAAATCCTTGTGACCGTGGATAACGTAGTATCTTCCAACCTTAACGTACTCTTTCAGTTCTATTCCATACTCTGCCAGAATAGAAACCAGAAAATTGTCGTGGTTCCCTCTCACAACTTCAAGTTCTACGTCAAGAGACTCAACAAACTCTCTCACATCCTCCCACTCGTATGGTAAATTCTTGCTGAATTCGTGTTTAAGGTCTCCAGCAACTATCAGTTTATTAACATCATATCTGTTAATTATTTTCTTCACATTCCTTACAATCTCCCTGACTTGCATTTTCGGGATGGCAACGCCTTTATTCTGCATCACGTTTTCAAATCCAAGATGAAGATCGGCAATAATTGCAGTATCACCAACAATTGCAGCTTTTTCTGGAGTTAGGATTGCATCATCTACAACAACTCCCTTCACCACAAAATATTAAATCGTAAAAGTTTAAAATCCCTTTGAGCACCATAGCCAACATTTACGCGGTGTTACAAAATGACCCATTTATTGCTCATCGGTCAACCGGGAACTGGAAAATGCAAAATACTTGAATCAGTATCAAATGAATTTGATAATGTGGTATGGATCACAACACTATCCAGTGCCGAGTTTGTCAGAAAAAAGCTTGGAAGAGAGGATGTGTGGATTATTGACACTTTCACCTGGGGCAAAAAGAATGGTGGGGGAGAGAGGGATATTGTAGTTTCCAACCCGCTAAACTTGAACGAGGTAAGCCTTGCAGTGAATAAGGTGCTTGACAATATTGAAGGAAATTATCTCCTTGTTATGAACTCGATTTCCGGTCTTTTGATCTACCACAGCTACCAGAAACTTTTACATTTCTTAAGGGCAATTCTCGTAAGAGTTGAGAATGAGAAGTCTCACAGCATGTTCTCTCTCGTCAAATATGCCCACGAAAAAAGTGTTGAGGTCTCAATATCCATGTTTTTCCCAAATATTGTTGAAAGTGAGGGCAGTTTTATCAAAGTAATCAAATCAGGCATCCCGCTTGAGAAAGACGAATTTGGTTTTGAGGAAGCGAAAGATATTATAAGGAGGATGTTGCTTGAAAGTTTATGAGCAACGTTTTTTATGTAAATCCAAGAGCAGAAGTTACCGATCCCACAAAGTGGTATCAGCCACAGCTCAGCATGGTTAGCAAGCTCAACAGGCTAATTGATGAGAGTGGCATTCTTGATATAATCTCAAAAGGCGACCTGGTGGCTGTAAAAACCCATTTTGGCGAGAGGGGAACTACGAAAACAGTGAGGAGCGTCTTTCTCAGAGCGGTTGTTGAGAAGGTAAGAGAGTTGGGAGGGAGACCTTTTGTTACCGAAACAACAGGTTTGGGGTTAACAAGGTTGAGGAGCTCAGCATTCGGCAGGTTGGAGATTGCAGAAGAAAACGGATACACCCAGCAGACAGTTAAAGCTCCGATATTAATTGCAGACGGGTTGCTGGGATTTGATTTTGTTGAAGTGCCTGTAAATGGAAAGCATATCAATAAGGTTCGTGTGGCGAAGGCAATAGCTGAATGTGACGCAGTGATTTGCGTTACACACTTCAAGCTCCACATGCAGGCGGGGATTGGAGGGAGCATTAAAAATGTTGGTGTTGGGTGTGTGGCAAAACCATCAAAGTTTGATATACACATGTCCAGACTCCCGGAGATAAACGAGAATTGCACGAAATGTGGCAAATGTGTTGAAATCTGCCCCGCAAAAGCAATCGAAGATTACAAGATTGTGGAAGAAAAATGTTTGAAATGCACGGGCTGCGCAGAGGTATGTGAGGACAATGCCGTCAATCTTTACTGGGTTTATGGTAGAGAGGTTGGGGAGAGATTGGTTGAGTGTGCAAGGGGTGTTCTGAATGCCACTAGCAAATTTGCCTACCTGAACTTCCTCATGGACATTACACCCCACTGTGACTGCCATCCCTTCAGCGATATTCCTATAGTCTCTGATCTGGGTATAATGGCGTCGAATGATATGGTGGCAATTGACAAGGCAAGCGTTGACATGTACAGGAAAGCGGAGGCTGTCAGTGGCGCCCTGCTTGAAAAGGAGAAGTTCTGGCCATGGACTGATGTTGACAGGATGCTGGAGTATGCAAGCGATATGGGGCTTGGAAAACCCGATTACTCGCTTATAGAGGTGGAGTAGGAATCGAAGACATCTATAACGTCGAGCTTTTCAACCTTGCAGTTTATTCCAGTAATCGAAGACAGGCTTGGTCGGGTTCTTCCTTCATCTCCACTTACCAGTTCTTTGATGTATAACCCAGCATCGGCTTCAATTTCCATAACCGCAACTTTTTCCCTATGGAAAAGGATCTTTATGTCGTAAACTCTCCTCACTCTCACCTTATCTGCTCTTCTGTGAGCAACCCTCTTTGGTGTTCTCTGTCTGATTTTCGCTCCCTTAAGCTCTTCAATAGCATTCAGCAGGTTTTCGGTATCAATGTTGTCTTCAAACACGATCTTAGCCCTATACTTCTTCCTGTGCCTTTCCATCTTAACCTCTCTAACCCTTTTCGAGTCGGCATATTCCAATCCAAAAACCTTAACTTTCCCTCCAGCATACTCGTTGATTGCTCTCTCAACCTCACCCAACTCAACAAACCTCTTTCTTGGCTCTATCAACTCAAGCACGAAGGGTCTGCCCCTGCCAAGCATTCTAGCATCAACATCTTCCCGCCCGGCCCCATGCAGCTTCGCGTCCTTTGCCTCAAAAATTCTGATGGCTGGAGTAGAGATTAACTCCTCTACAGACGTCCCATACTTCTTTCCCGTAAAGTTGCATATCTCACAACCTTCTCCCTTGCAAAAACCACATATCCACCTTGTCTGCGAGATGTTTCTGACTCGCTTGATGTATCTCCCGTAGATATAAGCTGACCCTATATGGAGTTTGAAATCAAAGGTTTCCAGATCAAAAATTACGTTTATTTCCGGGTTCAGACTTCTAACTTTGCCGCTCAACTCTGAAATTTTTCTTCCAAGACGCTCGTTAAATTCTTTCTTCAGGTCGTATTCAATCCCCTTTCTCTCCATCAGCTCGTGTAAAGCCTTTGCACTTCCCCATTCTCTGCTTCCAATGTTGAGAGTTCTAAACTCATACTCTGAGAGCTTTTGCACTATTTTTTCTGCAAACTCGTTGATCCTGTCAAATAAGTTGCAGCATGCCTCACATTCTTCCGAAAGTTCCCCTTCTCCAATCACTGAAAGACAGTGTCTACAGAGGCGCACGTGTTTAGTTTGGAAAATGAATTTAAAACTGCTTTTATCAGATTGGATATGGGGTTTAAAGAAACGCTGCTCGATCTATACGATGTGGCAAATTCCAAAGATTGGAAACCATGGGAGCTTCAGAGCAGATTGAGGGAGATTTGTAAAAATGTCATAGCAGTGGGCGATGATCTATCCTTCACAGTAAAGCTGGACAAAGATTTGAGATTTGCTGATCTCAATAACTTTGGCGGGAGGAAATGCAAAATCCACCCCTTCAAAACCGCTTGGCGATTCAGCAGAGGATTTGTTGCCTTCGAAGGAAAATTTTTAAGGGTAAGCAGAGAAGTTGATAAAAATTTGCTGGAAGAAATTTTGAATGCTATCCTGCCTGAGGACTGAGTATATCCTGGAGCTTCTTCTGCGTCTCAGCAAATCTTTCTCTCAGCTTTTCCTCCTGTCTTTGCAGAGTTTTTATCCTGATTTCGTAAGTTTCCTTTTTCTCAGTTAGCTCCTTAATTACATCTTCCTTCTTCTCCTTAACCAGCACGTTGCCCACAGCCTTGTAAACCGGCGAGTCATCACCAACCTTCTGAAGCTCTTCTAAAGCCTGCTCAGCATCCCTCAACAATGCCTCAACCTGTGCCCTCTGAGTAACTACAGCCTGCAACTGCTGCTGCAACTGCTGAAGCTGCGCAACCAGATTCTGAACCTGCGGGGGAAGTTCACCCATTTTTCAACACCTCTTCAACCTCTACACACA
Source organism: Archaeoglobi archaeon (assembly GCA_029259345.1). Lineage (GTDB taxonomy): Archaea > Halobacteriota > Archaeoglobi > Archaeoglobales > Archaeoglobaceae > Archaeoglobus. The sequence goes on along the minus strand of JAPDIX010000079.1, from coordinate 8,780 downwards.
TTTTGATTAGCCGCAGCCAAGAGTTTATGGCTGCTCTTAAATCTGAAACATCCTCAGCTTCAATTTCTAATATCAGCTTTTCTCCAGATTGATAAACCTTTGCCCTGCTTATGGATCCCTTTTCCTCCTGTTTTATGCTTTTAAATACAGCCTCACCAACCCCCTCAATTTTGATTTCAGCTCTCACGCCCTAAATTGTTTTTTGGGTTTTAAAGGTTTGGCCTTGATTTAGCTCATTTCCACTGTGCTTGAAAAGGGCTCAGTGTTCCACCAGTCTATCTCACCCACCGTCCACTTAGGATAGCCGGGATACATAATGTCGTTTATGAAGCTTATCGCCTGCCCCGGATTCTCATACAACTTTGGGGGATTGTAGTAATAACTGTTCTTAACGTCAACGATCCCTGGAGGGTTGTAGTTGTTCTCCGTCAGCACTGTAGCCTCAACGGCAACCCACTCACCGTTATCAAGTTCAACGATTACCCATGCATGTTGCAGAGACAATGATGCTCCGATGTACGTGTGAAAACCCGCACCTTCGAGATACCATTCGAGAAATGAAGATGATTCGGAGCAGTCAAAATAACCCCTTTTGTAAGGGGGTAGAGTTATATTCATCAGAAGTTTTTCAAGAGTCTCCCGATCATGCTTTTCTACCTTCGGTGCATACTCTCTGGCAGCCTCATAGTAGCCTTCCGGAAGAAATGCCTCGCCGCTTATATTGTAGTAAAGGGTGTATAGGATGAAAAGAGTGAGTGACGCCAGAAATAAATATCTAATACCCCTTATAATACTCCATATAATACCCATAATCTTTTTTTATACAGATCATATTTAAAAGTTTTACCTATGCTAAGTGTTGGAATAAAAACTCATCGCTTCTCCAATATAACTATGCCCCTTTTCAAGCAATTAGGTTTATCCCTACTGTCAAAACATTTTTAAAAATATAATCAAAAATCATAACGGTGATAGGATGGCAAAGATTTCTGGCGGAGAATTGCTTGTGAAGTGTCTAATTAAAGAGAACGTCAAATACGTCTTCGGTGTTCCGGGTGGGCAGCTTCTGACTTTCTTCGATGCAATAAAGAGGGTTGGAGAGAAGCACGGAATGAAGTTTGTGAATTGCAGACACGAACAAGCTGCTGCGAGTATGGCAGATGCCTATGCCAGAGTAAGCGGTGAGGTTGGTGTTTGCGTCGGCACAATTGGGCCGGGAGGGGCAGATTTAGTGCCAGGAGTATATCCTGCCTATGCCGACAATGTTCCGATGATCGTGATAACGGCTCAAAACCAGAGCTGGAAGAGCTATCCTGACCACGGTTCGATGCAGGCTTTGGATCAGTATCATCTTTTCAAGCCTATTACAAAGTGGAATGCTGTAGTATCGCACTGGGAGAGGATTCCGGAGCTTGTGCAGAGGGCATTCAGAATGGCAACATCAGGTAGGCCGGGGCCGGTACACCTCGATTTTCCCTCTGATGTACTGTACAACGGAGAAGAGGAGAGTTATGTCAAATTGTATCCTCCTGAGAGGTACAGGCCGACAAAACCACCTGTGGGCAATCCTGAGCTTGTTGAAAAGGCTGCAGAGATGCTTTACAATGCCGAAAGACCGTTAATTCATGCTGGAACCGGTGTTTTGAGAGCGAAGGCTTGGGGTGAGTTAAGGGAGCTTGCTGAGTATCTTGGAGCGGTAGTAACAACAACTATGGGGGGAAGAGGAGCAATACCAGAAGATCATCCTCTCTGCATCCTTCCTGCAAGTCCCGCAGCGATAACAGCGCAAAACGAGGCGGATGTCGTTCTTGTTGTTGGCAGTAAAATGGGTGATCTGGATTTCTGGGGAAGGCCACCAGCTTGGGGCGATCCGGATGTGCAAAAAACAATTCAGATAGACATAGACCCTGAAATGATTGCTCTGAACAGACCTGTTGACGTCGGCATTGTGGGGGATGCAAGGGAAACCTTGAAGGCATTGATCGAGGCCGTGAAGAAGAAAGGCGATAGAAGGATGCCCGTTGAGAGACTTGCTGAGTATAAAAAGATGCAGCAGGAGTGGCTTGAAAGCTTTTTGAAGCAGGCTGAGAGCAATGAGAAGCCCATGCACCCGCTCAGAGTGATAAAGGAGGTAAGGGATTTCTATCCGAGAGATGCGATTTCGTGCGTTGATGGGGGCAATACTGCAGTCTGGGCATCCTATCTGAACAGAATTTACGAGCCGAACACGTTTCTGTGGGCTGCCGATTCGGGGCATCTTGGCACTGGCTTACCATACGCCATTGGAGCAAAGTTGGCAAATCCAGACAAGCCTGTTTACCTGATAGCAGGTGATGGTGCCTTTGGACTGACAATGGAGGAACTTGAGACTGCAAGCAGAGAAGAAGTGAAGGTTACAGCCATAGTGATGAACGATGGATGTTGGGGCATGATCAAAGGCTCGCAGAAAATGGGTTTTGGCGGAAGATTCATCGGGGTTGACTTCAAGGACGTGAGGTATGATAAGGTAGCGGAATCAATGGGCTGGTATGGACAGAGGGTTGAGGAGCCTGAAGATTTATCATCAGCGCTTGACAAGGCTGAAAGCTCGGATAAACCAGCTCTGCTGGACGTGAAAATATCTCAGGAAATCAATCTGACTCCACCCGACCTTATCACACTCTCTATCGTTTGGTTAGAGGGCTGCAACCCACCGGAGGTAAAATGAGGGCATTAGTTGTTGAGCTGAGTCTCGCGAAGGCTGCATTAACTCTCATACTCAAGAAATTTACGAAAAGTGTATTCTACAGCCCACTCTCACTCTTAAGATACTATTCGAACTATCCAGAGCCGAAAATGCTCGGAGACGACTGGGTAAAGGTAAGGACAAGGCTTTCGGGGATATGTGGGTCGGATATCAGGGTGATAACACTTGAGGAGAGCTTTTACTTGGAACCTCTAACATCTTTCCCCTTTATCCCGGGCCACGAAGTTGTCGGAACAGTTGAGGAAGCTGGTAATGCGGTAAAGGGATTCTCAGAGGGGGATAGAATCATACTCATTCCTGCCCTCCCATGTGTTGTAAGGGGGTTCGAGGAATGTGATGCATGCAGGAAGGGACACTACGCAATCTGCTACAACACAGATAGGGGCAAGTTGTCACCCGGTATTTTCACAGGAATATGCAGGGATACCGGAGGAGGATGGGGAGAGTACTTTGTCGCTCACGAAACCCAGCTTATGAAAATCCCGGACGGTATTAAGGATGAAAATGCAGTTTTTGCCGAACCCATAACGGTTGGAATCCACTCCGCTTTACGGAGCTTTCCGAAGGATGATGAAATTGCCGCGATTGTGGGTTGCGGGATTATAGGTCTCTGCACGATTGCAGCCTTGAGACATCTCGGGTTCAAGGGCAAAATCGTCGGGATTGATGCGAGTGATAAGCAGGCGGAACTTGCAAAGAAATTTGGTGCTGATGAAGTAATAAGGAGTAATCCAGTTGAAAAAATTGCTGAGATGACTGGTGGGAGGGTTTACACCCCACCAAGGGATAAGCCAATGTTTGTGGGTGGCGGAGTTGATGTTGTCTTTGAATGTGTTGGCATCACAGAGACCGTGGACTTAGCCTTGAGGATTGCAAAGCCACTTAGTAGAGTTGTTGTTGCTGGTACAGTTGCGAAAATGAATGTTGACTGGGCTCCGGTGTTTGCCAAAGAACTGAGCGTTATAGGAACCTTTGGATGCGGCATCGAGGAGGTTAACGGAGAGAAAAGGAACGCCTTTGACATCGCTGTCGAAATGCTTCAAAAACAGGACTTTTCGGAGCTTTTGACCCACAGGTTCAGGATTGAGGAATACAAGAAGGCCTTATGGGCAGCGATAAATAAAAAAGATAGCGGGGCAATGAAGGTTGCCTTTGACTTCACTCTCTGAGAAAGATCGTTAGCAGAAAGGAGAGCCCGAGAAGTGCTGCTGATAGGATTAAGGTTGAATCCCAACTCATAGCTCTCGCCATACTCTCGAACCCGACAATTAGCAAAACAGAGCCGACCTGTGATAGTAACCAGAGGGACGAATTTGCTGTCCCAGCATATTTTTCTCCTACAGACGTTGCTGACAAATCAAGAGCGAGTGGTAGGGCTGAAATGAAGAAGAATCCGAGAATGAAGAGAACAACTGCGAGCATGATAACACCAAAGGTGAGTGTGTGGATATAGAAAAGAACGGCTGAAAGAGCAAAGCAGACAAAAAGGAATGGTCTTCTCTTGCCAACCCTGTCAGACAGTGCAGGAATCAATATGCTGCCGAAAATTCCACCAAAGAGCAGTGCAGAAGCCGTGAGACCAGCAGTTTCCACGTCCAATCCATGATCTTCGAGAACTGGCTCAACCCAGGTAAGGTAAGCTGTGAAAATTCCGACACCTATGAAGGCTATGATGGACAAAATAAAGACATTCCTGTTTTTTAGCACGTCTACATATTCTTTCAGCCTATATTCTTCCTCAAACACCTCGGTCTCTGCTTCCTTTCCGAGGATAAAGAAAAGAAATAACACAATGAAGGCAGCAACGCCGTAAATCAGGAGCATTTTTTCAAAGCCCAAAGTTACTGTTAGAACTGGTGTTAAGCTCAACCCCAAAATCGTGCCGATGAAAAGGGATATGCTTCCAAGACCCGTTGCAAGTCCCGCCTCTTCAGCTGGAAACCAGCTTTTTACAAGCTTAGAAATGCTGTTGAATATGAAAGGCTGCCCTGCAGCAGCCAAGGTTTGGAAGATGAGGAGCAAAAGAAATGTAGTGGCAAAGACTCTGAGAACACCGAAGACTGCAAAAAATGCACTCCCAAGCAGAACAGCCCTTCTAAAACCCCTTTTATCAACGTAATAACCAACAGGAAGCGCAAGAATAATGAAAATTATCGGAAAAACCGCAGAAAGCAGTCCCACTTCTACATCTCCAACCCTGTAAATCTCTTCAACGATTGGCAGAATCGGGGAGAAGGTTATCCACATGATCTGCGAGATTATTCCCGCCAAGATGTAAACCAGCAGAACAACCCACCTGTAAGATTTGGATTTCATACATTTTCAATAATTAATGTGGTATTTATTGATTTTGGAGTTTTTGATGATGAAAATCCAGGAATTAGCTTTTTAAATTGTTAAGATAAAACACAAAAGTATGAGGTTCGGCTTTTTCGACTCGGATGGGCTAAAACTGAGATACTTCGAATGCGGAGAGGGTGAGCCCTTAATCCTGATACACGGACTTGGAGAATCCATCGAAGGATGGACCTTCCAGTACGATGAGTTCTCGAAGCACTTCAGGGTTATAGCTCTGGATCTGAGAGGTTTCGGGATGTCTGACGTTCCGGAAAGTATAGCAGTTGAGGATTTTGCCAGAGACGTGAAAAACCTGATGGACTATCTTGGATTGGATAAGGCGAACCTTCTGGGTCTTTCGATGGGTGGTGTTGTCTGCTTGGAGTTCTACAGGAAATATCCTGGGATGGTAAAATCTCTAATTCTTGCAAACACTCTCCACAAACTGCCCGAGGAGGCAAAGCCAATGTTCGAGCAGAGATTGAAGCTGCTTGAAAGCAGCCCGGATATGAGCCAGATTGCGGAGTTTATTGCGGAAATGTCCATCCACCAGGACAGGAAGGATCTGAAAGACATGGTCAGAACAACTATCAGGAAGAACAACAAGGAATTCTACACCATGGTCACGGCAGAGATCGGCAGGGTTAACTATGAATCCCTGCTACCTCAGATTAAGGTTCCGACGCTCGTTATAGTTGCCGAGTACGACATTACAACTCCACCCGCCTTGGGTAGAGAGATTGCCCGGTTAATACCCGGCTCGAAAATAGTGGAAGTCAGGAACTCTGCCCATCTGGCAAAGCTGGAGAATCCTGAGGAGTTCAACAGGTACGTTGTTGAATTTCTGAAAAATTAAAGCTCTGAGCACCGGTAATCGGCATTTTTCTTACTCCAAAAGAAGAGTAGGAGGCATTGTTGGCAGACATTGCCACCAACAACGAGTAAGTCACCTTACTCTCAGTTAAAACCCTAGGACTCAGAAAACCCGTAGGTTTTCAGTCTTAGAAGTTTAACCTTCGCCTCCAATAGGTATTGTACCCCAAGTTATATAATTTTTTTGGTAACTAAATAGTGCGGGTTGCAGAGTACTACAAAAAGCTAAGCAATGTTTTAGAGGGCTAAAACAGAATTTTTAACTAGGATCTTCAAGATTTACTAATAATTATCTATTGAAATCTTAAAAGTAGGGCGATGCCCGAACTCAGATCGGAAGAGTGTGCAGCTGAAGACTACATGGTTATCAGTTCAAATCCGAGTTGATTTGAGGTATTTAGAGACTACTGGAACATAAAAGCTTAAAAACGACAGAAACTTATATTCGTGTTGCTATAAGAGATTTGGAGAAGCGAAGTCCACTGGATTTGAGAGAACTATGGGAGGAACGGATGGGTTTGTATATACTTACAACAATTGGGGATAGTAGAATTTCGTATGTACTAAGAGGACGATATTGTATTTACCGAAAATGGATGTGAACGCATGATTCCTGTTAATTCAAAAAGCTTGGAGAGATCGGTTTTCGAGTGAGAAACATTGGCGTGCAGGCTATGGTGGACAGGCGTATTTATCGAAGCCAAATAGTGAGGATGCTTTAACTTGGAATGTTTTTAGAACTCTTCAACTTTCTGGGGAGCGGGGATTAAAAGTAGTGTCTCGTATATTTAAGGTCTCTAAGGTTGACAAAATGCTGTTTTGGGGTTGTGATGTTGAACATCAGGGAGAAGAACAGCAATTATTGAATATACTAATTCGGACAATTGATGGTAGACATCGAGGAACGATGACCGAACCAGATTTAGTAGTAATAACCGAGAGAGAGGTTGTTTTTGTGGAATGTAAATTGAATCAGAACAGCAGCACTTCACCATGGAAAGCTCAAGGAAGAGGAGCAGAAAAAAGATTCAAGACTTATGTAGAGATATTTCCAGAGATAAAAAGCGTTCCCGACTGGGTGACAGTATATCAACTGATTCGTCAGTATGTCTTCGCTAAATCATTGGGTGAATATCTTAAGAAAAAACCGGTTATAATTCCACTAATCAATGGAAAACATAAAGAAATACTGTCGCCCTACTACCTGAAAGTAAAACGAAGCCCTTTGAACAAGAAAGGTATCTTTCGGGAGTTCGTTACGTGGCAAGATATCTCAGAAATAATCTCAGCATACGATCTACCAAATAAAGACACTATACTATCAAAGATAGAAGAGGCTTTAAAACATGCCAAGTGAAAATAGCAACGTCCAATAGCAGACATACGATTTGGCTCCGCCCTCCAAAGCCTTCATTTAAAATATGGCTTAGCTGCCACTTAAATTAGTAGGTGAAAGGGCAAAATTCGACGGGAACAGACATATATTCGAATATATATATATTATTCTAACTGAATTTATAATCGAAAAAAATAAATATAATGAAAACAAGTTTTAGAATGGAAAAAGAAATACCGAAAAATAAGAAAGTAGTCATAGCTACATTTGCTATACTTTTGGTTTCCCTAATTGTCGCTCTACATCTTTATACGGAGTTTCTCTGGTTTGAGTCTCTCAATCTCGAGTCCGTCTTTATAACCATACTGTATTACAAAGTTATCCTGTTTGTGATCTTTTTTGCCTCTGCTCTTGTTCTGCTCAGCCTCAACCATTTTGCACTTCAAAGAGTAGTTACAAGCTTGGTGAACCTCTCAAACTGCCATTCTGGGTGAATATATTATTAGCTCTAACAGTAGCCCTACTCTTTTCCAACGTTTGGTTGCAGTATGTTTACTTCACAAACTCGGTTGACTTCAACCTTAGAGACCCGATTTTTGGACTTGATGTCTCTTTCTACGTTTTCACACTCCCATTCATTCAGACTATACTTTTCTTTTTCTTCACACTGCTATTACTTGCAATCTCGATTTCAATAGCGTACTATGTTTTCACATTCAGATGGGAAAGTTTTGATGAATTCAAGGATAAGCTTCCTCGGATAGGGCACGTTCATATCTCTCTGCTTCTGGCTGGCATCTTCATCTTCATAGCGGCGTATTTCTACCTTGCGAGGTTTGATTTGCTGACTTCCCCACATGGGGCTGTAATGGGTGCCGGTTATACGGATGTAAACGTAAGACTTCCTGTGATGGGATTGATTGCGATATTGTCGCTTTTCTTTGCCGTAGTAAGTGTTTATCTTGGCTATAAACGAAACGTTGCTGCAATGCCCATACTTGTCGCTGTTCTGGTAGTTGCAATCCTTCTTTCCATTGTCGCTGTGCCCACTGTAGTTCAGAAGCTCAATGTTGAGCCAAATGAACTTCTAAAGGAGGAGGAATACATACAGTATGGTATCGACTTTACGAGGTTTGCTTACGGATTAGACGTTAAGAAGATGTACTACTCTGCTGAGAACAACCTCAGCGTTGACACAATTGAGAGAAATCGTGGCACCATAGATAACATCAGAATCTGGGATCATCGCCCCCTGCTCAGCGTTTACAGGCAGATGCAGCAGATAAGAACTTACTATTTCATAAATGACGTTGATGTAGATCGTTACTACATTGATGGAAGGTACACACAGATAATGATCACTGCAAGGGAACTTTCAACCGATTTGTTATCGTCGAGAGCAAAAACGTGGCTTAACGAGCATCTGATATTTACTCATGGCTACGGTGTTGTTGCCTCGCCGGTGAATTCTGTAACCAAGGTGGGGTT
>JAPDIX010000068.1 GCA_029259345.1 Archaeoglobi archaeon | reverse complement strand
TGGGGAGTTATTTAAAACTACCTCCAAGAGGTGATTTGAATCAAATGGGAATATTTGCTTACGGAACTAGTTTATCGGAGGTTCTCAAGACCTCTTGCGAAACTGCTATCGAAAACGAGCATTACACCTAATACGGTAACTTACATCGCCACAGCAGTCGGACTGGCATCTGCTGCACTCATAGCTATGCGCGAGATATACCTCGGGGTCCTTGTACTGCTCATTTCCCAGATATTGGACTGCACAGACGGTGATCTGGCAAGACTGACTGGAAGAATAACAAAGAAGGGAGCGTATCTCGATAGAGTTTTTGACAGGTTCGTTGATGCTGCTATCGTTATCGGCATCGTGTATCTCTACCCGCTTTACCTGTGGTTAGCCGGCTTTCTTGCTGCAGTCGGTTCCTTTGGTGTGAGTATAACCAGAGCAATGGCTGAGGCTGAGGGGGCAGAGTGTAAGGTTGGTATAGGTGGAAGAGACACGAGGCTTGCGATTATAATGGTCGGACTCGTTGTTGGACATGCGATGCAAAAAGAAGTGTTTATTTACAGCCTGACTCTGTGGGTAATAGCTATTCTCGGCTTCATCACCACCTTCCACCGCATGATTCACACCATAAAGCAACTTTAATTTTTAGCTCATTGCAAACAACGCTGCACCCACAGCCCCCACTATCTGAGGCTCAGCGGGAATTTTTATCTCCATTCCGAGTTCTCTTTCAAGGGCTCTCTTCATTGCCTTGTTTTTTGCCACACCACCAGTCAGAACCACATCGGGCTCAACTTTAACCCTCCTCGCCATTGCAGCTATTCTTGATGCTATTGCCTCATGTATTCCCGCAACGATGTCCTCAACCCTCTCTCCAGAGGCAAGATGGCTGATCACTTCAGACTCTGCAAAAACAGTGCAGGTTGAGGAAATTTTCGTTGCCCTTTCTGCTCTCTCCGCTATGTCCCCAAGTTCCTCGATTTTCAGGTGTAAGGCGGAAGCCATGACTTCAAGGAATCTGCCCGTGCCAGCAGCACATTTATCGTTCATCACGAACTCCGCCACCTTACCGTTCTCAATCGAGATGACCTTGCTGTCCTGCCCCCCTATGTCAATAACAGTTCTTGCAGTAGGGATGAAGAAAAGGGCACCCTTGGCATGGCAGCTTATCTCCGTAACGGTTCTATCAGCAAAACTGACCTTATTTCGTCCGTAGCCAGTCGCGACTATCTTATCGACTTTATCAATCCCAGCTTCCCTTAGAACCTCACCAAACACTTTTTCAGCAGTTTCTTCCAGATTTGGTGAGACCTTGATAACTTTGTAAGCCACTATCTCCCCGTCTTTCAGCAGGACACATTTAGCAGTCAGTGAGCCAACGTCTATCCCCGCCACTATCATAGAATCACTTCAGCATCTCAAGAAAGGCTTCGAGCCTCGTCTCAACCTGAGCCTCGCTGAAGACTCTCGAGTCTACCATATCTGCCTCAATAACAACTGAGGGGACATCGATCATCTTCTGCAGCTCGTATTGGCCAAAGGAATATGGCTTGCAGCTCCTGTTCGAGTGAATGACAACTCCGTCAACATCATAGTAGTCTATAAGCCTGTTGATAGCCTCAGCCGTGTGCTCAATTCCTATGTTGAGGTAGCTGAAGGTGTATGTTTCAGCCATGCTCCAGAATACGTCGCTCTTGTCCATCGAAATGAACCCCGTCCATGCGTTTGTGTAGGTGTCGGCAACTAAACAAGCGTTTCTGTCAGCGAAGAATTCAGCAAGCCACCTGAGCCTATACCACACGGGAATGTTATCCCAGAGAAGCCTGACTTCTTCATTCTCTACCGCCCCCTCTCCTCTCTCGACCCTCTCAACCAACTCCTTTTTCATCTCTGCGTAGAACTCGATAGGGTAATCGGTGCCCCTCAAACAGACAATTGGTGCCATATTCAGGAAAGCATCAAAGCACGTCAGTGGGGAAGGCTTGTTTTTAGCCATTTTTAAAACTTCAGAGTAGCCGTTCACACCTTGAACGGATTTTATCAGCGTCTCCTTTAACTTCAAGTCGCTTAACTCCCTCCCGGTAGTCTTCTCAAGAAAGTCCACAAACTCGTAAAGCTGATCATGGACATACCGAATATAACTCTCCTTCAGATCCTTTCTGATGAAGGGTGTATCGAGGATAAAGAGCGGAACCTTAAAAATCCTGCTCAGCACCTGATACCACTTTATAACGGTATTACATATGTTGTTGCAGGCGAAGAGGAAAGTTGGTTCTGGCAAACCACCAACAGGACTTGTTCCGGCGAAGACGCATCCAATGTCACATCGGGCGTAGGAGCAGAGATCCCTTGAGAATCCCATCTTTTCAGCAAAATCACTGAAATGAGGCCCCTGCTTTGCTGCTCCGATTAGCGCTCCATGATTTTCGGGGTAAACGGGATAAATGTCCATTGCATAAAGCAGTTCAACCGGAGCGCCGCTGGTTATCCAACCATTAACCTCTGCCTGCTCCCCCATCATGTAATAGCCGCCCATTATCTGCTTCATTCTGTCGGTTGCTTTCAGCTTCTTCAAGGTCATGCTAACACCTCATAGAATGCCTCAATCCTCGTCCTCAGTTGTTCGTAGGAGGAAATTGGAAATTCCAGCTCAAGCAGCAGAACTTTTTTCCCCATTTCCTCCAGTTTCTCTTTAAGCTGTGGATAATCATAGAAATGTGGCTCACAAAATTTCAAAAGTAGAAAAACAACCCCATCACAGTCCTCAGCCAATTCGAGGATGTATTTGAACCTGTCATCGTTGGGAAAGTGTTTTGTCGGGCAGGGGGCTTTGTTGAAGTATTTCTCCACCAGAAAACTCAGACCGTCCTCAACACTTTCGATCTCCTTCAAGGGGGTGTTGAATGTGAAAAACCTCGTTCCCGTACAGATGTCATCCTTTAAAATGAACCCTGCCTCTTCAAAGAGCTTGTAAACTTCTAAGAATGGACAAACACTGCCTGTTATCAACACTTTTGGTCCTTTCCCAGATTTCTCCACTTTCTTCAACCTGCTATCTACAAATTCGATTGCATCCCGCACGTTCATTTCCTGAACCTTCTTTGCAGCTTCGTAATCGGGTTTTACCTCAAACAGCTTTTTCAACTTTTCTTCAAGCTCCCAGTAAAGTTTCAGACTCTCTCTCAGACTTTCATCGGTAACATCTCCTCCCCACTCCTTTAAAGTATTCGCGAAGTCCTGAAGCTCTCTGAAGTAATAATCCCTGCTTTTTTCATCAATTCTTGACGGGAATTCGAGATTGTAGACTTTCATGTCCGTGTTCCTCTCCCAGATGTCCGCAAGTCTCATCAGAGTGTCGCAGCACCTCGTAAACACAACAGCTTGCACATCAAGCTCTCCCTTTAAAGCCCGTTCAAAACTCCCTCTCGCCTGAGAGCAGGCGTAACTCTGAATATGGGCAGTGGCAAGGCTGATATGCTCATCCCCAGCGAATATTCTCACGGGAGTGAATCCTGCGGCATATACCAACTCCTTTGGTGTATAAGTACAGAGATATCCAACGTTCATGAGGGGTTTAGCAAGCTAAAAAATTAAAAATTTTCCGGGTTTAACCCTTGGCAAGAACAATTTCAATTGTAGAAACGTTTGACCTCCTTCCCTGCTCGGACTCGAGCTCTTCAGTACCAATCTTTATATCTTTTACCTGCACGCCCGGCATGAATCTGTTCCTGACAATCTCTGCAACATCCACTGCTCTGCTGATAGCCCTTCCTCTCGCTTTAATTACGACTTCACTTGCTCCCTCGTTCAGCTGGGTCAGTGTTGCCAGCACGTAGTTCATTACAGGTTTGTTTCCGACAAAGACGACCTGTTCAGCCATGTTTTTTTCACCTCAGGTTCTTTTGGTCAAGAAGGGAATTTAAATTTTGTTAAAAAGTATTTAATCATTAAATTTTACTTCCCAACAACTGGCATGTTCCTGAGCCAGCCTAAATCAGGTAAATAAAGCCTCCTCAAGTCTTTAAGACCGATCTTAAGCATTGCAAGTCTCCCAATACCCAGCCCCCATGCAAGAACCTTGCCTTTTATACCTAACGGTTCGGTGACTTCCTTTCTGAAAACTCCGGCTCCACCAAGCTCAACCCAACCAAGCCCCTCAACATAAACCTCAGGCTCAACACTTGGTTCCGTGTAGGGGAAATAGCCCGGCCTGAATCTGACATCCTCAAAGCCCATTTTGGTGAAAAACTCCTTCAGCAATCCGAGAAGGTGTCTGAAGCCAACATCCTTGTCCAGCACAACACCCTCAAGCTGATCGAATTCCGGGAGGTGGGTAGCGTCAATTGTTTCTCTCCTGTAAACTCTATCAATGCAAAACGCTTTTTGGGGTGGCTCAGGATTTTCAGCGAGATAGTGAATGGTTACTGCGGTGGTATGTGTTCTCAGGACAAGTTGCTTAGCTTTTTTAAGACTCCAATACCCACCCCATCCTGTAGAGCCGGTTTTCCAACCATTTTCATGTGTCTCCTTTACCTTTTCAACCACATCCCCCTCAAGCTCCACGTAGCGGTCTAAATAGAATGTGTCCTGCATATCTCTTGCAGGATGGTCTTGGGGCTGGAAGAGGGCATCAAAGTTCCAGAAGGCTGGTTGAACGTAATGGCCTTTGATCTCGGTAAATCCCATTTCAAGAAAAACTTTCCTGCACTCCTCTATGATCCTTTCGTAAGGATGAATTTTGCCACCATAAACTTCTTTTGAGGGAATGGAGATATCATATTTCAAAAATTCCTTCCCCTTCCAGCTTCCATTAAGAAGCATTTCGGGTGTAAGATCGGTTATAACCTCCTGAATGGCAATGTCCGGTTTTTTAATCACCTCAATAAAAATCTGCTTCGATTCATGCTTTTCTACAAGCTTCCTTCTTTCAAGAACTTTGTCAACTTTAACAACCTTGCCTTCCTTTACAGCCTTCAAAATATCTTTTTCTCTGAATTCTGGATCCTTTAAAAGCCTGATTTTCCCATCCTTTACTTCAGCCACACCTTTTTTCCTCAGCCAGCCGAGACCGATCTGAAATTCTTCCCCCATGGTTTTGCGAAGTTCGTCAATGCTGTCAACACCACTCTTAACGAGAGAGGCAAGCTTCTCCTCAGGCAACCCCTCTCTCAGATGCTTTTCTCCCTCTCTTGTAAGTCTGTATTCTATCTCAGATTTTTCAATGACTCTGGCATACCCTTTCTCCTGCAAAAGGTAGGCAGCCTTTAAAACAGCATCTTTGCTCATTCCTGAAAGCTCTGAGGCCTCTTCAGGTGTGTATGATCTCCCGACTTCGAGTGATTTGAGGAGGATGACCTCAATTTTTGAGAGCATAGCTGGGGGTGGTGGAAATGTTTTAAAGTGTTTCCGCGTTTAGTAACATAATTAATTTTGAGGTGGTAAGATGGAAAGGGCTGTTGATATTGCCGAGAAGTTGAGGAGCGGTGAATTAAAGCCAGCTGAGGTTTTGGAGGAGTGTCTGAGAAAAATAGAAGAGTTAAACCCAAAAATAAACGCCTTTATAACCTTAAATGAGAGGGCAAGGGATGAAGCAAAGGTTGTTGATGTCAACACACCACTCGCTGGGCTGCCAGTGGCGATAAAAGATAACGTAGAGACTAAGGGAGTGCGGACGACGTACTGCTCGAAGCTTTACGAAAATTATGTGCCTGAAGAGGACGCTGTGCTTGTAGAAAGGCTTAAGAAAACTGGTGCAGTTATAGTTGGCAAAACAAACATGCCTGAGTTTGGTCTGATAGCCTACACGGATAACTCGTTGTTTGGCCCCACGAGAAACCCATGGGACTTATCGAGAACTGTGGGAGGAAGCAGTGGGGGTAGTGCTGCCGCTGTTGCAGCGGGTATGGTTGCTGTAGCGAGTGGAAACGATGGTGGTGGCAGTATTAGGATTCCTGCCTCCTTCTGCGGTCTATACGGTCTCAAACCGAGCTACGGAAGGGTACCTTGCTATCCCTCGCTTCCAATGTTCGTCGGATTGCACTCGGAGGGATTTCTGACAAGATACGTTGAGGATACGGCTTTAATGCTCGATATTGTAAAAGGGAGAGATGCCAGAGATATGCACTCTCTACCTGACGATGGATTGAGCTATCTGAAGGCTATTGAGGAGGAGCCGGATGGTGTTAGAATAGCCTTCTCCCCTGATCTTGGCTATGCAACCGTTGATCCAGAGGTCGAGGAGATCGTCAGAAAAGCGGCATTCAAGCTTGAGAAGTTTGGAGAAGTTGAGGAAGTAAAAATTGACGTTCCAAACCTTGAATCCGACCTCGTTACGAAAGTTGTGCTGGAAGTTGTAACATTCATGGGAGACAGAATGGAGGAGTGGGAGAAGGTTGCATTTCCGCCCTATCTCGGTTTTATGGCTCTTGCCCAGTCTTTGACCTACAGAGAATACATCAGGATTGAGGAAAGAAAAATGGAGTTGTGGAAAGCCCTCAGAGAAGTCTTTGATAGATACGATTTCCTTATAACGCCTACTGTCGCAGTCAAACCATTTGAGATCGGAAAAATCAGTCCGGATGAAATTGCCGGAAAACCAGCAACGCCTATCGGCTGGATGCCCTTCACATACCCATTCAACTTTACCGGTCAGCCAGCAGCATCAATTCCTGCTGGATTCAGCAAGGATGAGTTGCCTGTAGGAATGCAGATTGTCGGAAGACACTATGATGATGTTGGGGTGTTGAGAGTCTCCAAGGCTTTTCAGGATGTCGCTCCGTGGCAGGATAAACTTCCGAAACTGTAGCTTAGTTTCGTGATTTAACTTCTTAATATTTTTAAATTTATTTGCTATATTGTCTAAATAACTATTTACGACGAGAGGCGATCATGCAAAAAATATCCCAAATGTGGGGAAAGAAGTCAGTATAGGGTTTGGATATTGTCCATACTGTGGATCGAGGTTGATAAGGATAAGGATGCTGGAATTGCTAAAATTGAAATAGGTGAACATAAGAAGTAGTGAGTTGTATGACAAGAGGTCAAAGCTAATGAAACCTACACTATTGACAATAAAAACTTAAACTTACAAGCAAATTACAGTCAAGTGGGGGAAAGGATGGAGGTCTACGTTCTTAGGCTCGGTCACAGACCTGAGAGAGATAAAAGGATTTCGACCCATGTTGCTTTAACGGCGAGAGCTTTCGGAGCTAAGGGCATATACTTCGACAAGGAGGATAAATCTGTTTTTGAAAGTGTTAGAGACGTTGTCGAAAGATGGGGAGGAGATTTTTTTGTTGAAGTGACAAACTGGAGAAGACTTCTGAAGGAGTTTGAAGGGCTAAAAATTCACCTAACGATGTATGGACTGCCACTACCTCAGAAAATTGATGAGATAAAGAGGGCTAACAGGGTGCTTGTGGTTGTTGGAGCGGAAAAGGTTCCACCAGAGGTTTATGAGTTGTGTGATCTGAACATCTCTATCGGCACGCAGCCCCACAGCGAGGTTGCAGCATTAGCAATATTCCTCGACAGAGTGCTGGAAAAGGTTTTCGACTTGCAGTTTAACGATGCCAAGCTTAAGATTATTCCGAGCGAGAGGGGCAAGATTGTGGAAAGTAAAGAGGGCTAAAGCTCGATCTCGATTTCATCCTTTGAAGCCGAGAGTTTTCTTATCCTCTTTGCTATCTCGAACCTGAGCCTATCTGGAACCCTTTCACCATCAGAAGAGTTGAAACCAACCTTCTCGAGAATGAATCTGAAGAGCAGGTTGCTGTTGTAGAAGAGCAGAGAAGAAAATCCGAGATTCAGATACAGCCTGAAATTTTCCTCCCCCATCATCAGGTCGTATCCCCTCTCCCTGAGCCATTCTTCAAAATCTTCGATCCTGAATTTCACGATGAGATTTTTGATGGAAGGAATTTAAACATTTGCAACAATGCATACATCTCCATTCAGACAGATCCCTAAGCGTGAAACGCACAGAGACTCAGATAGGGCAGGAATAAGTTGCATGTTAGAAACTTTTTATACGATCCAATTCGACTCACCCCATGCATGTCCTTGAACTGGCCAAAAGAAGAAAAACCGTTAGAAAATTTCTGAGTGATGCACCACCCAAAGATGCAATTCTGAAAGCACTGGAAGTTGCGAAAGAAGCCCCTTCAGGCATGAATGCACAACCCTGGCATTTTCTGATCGTATCAAACCCGTCAACAAAAGCAAAAATCAGAGAGGTATGCGAGGGATTGGAGCGTGAATTCTACAGAAACGTAAAAGGGGAACTTGCAGATTGGCTCAAAGAGAGAGATTTTAGCTGGAAGAAGCCATTTTTAAGCGAAGCACCATATCTAATACTGGTTTTCGGGATCGCAAAATACCCCTACTGGCTACAGTCAACCTGGATTGCTGTTGGCTATTTACTCCTTGCCCTTGAAGAACTCAACCTTGCAACCGTTACATACACCCCACCAAAGCCGAGAAAGGTTGAGGAGGCTATAAAAGCGCCCAAAGGCTACAAACTTCAAACAATAATGCCCGTGGGCTACTCTGCTGATCCAAAGCCCAAGTATGAAAGGAAGAAACTTGAGGAGATCGTTAGCTTTGTTTAAATCCTACCAAATGCAGGTACCGCCTTCACTCCAATACTATCGCATATTTCCTGTATTTTTCTTGCCAACACCCTCCAATCTGTTTTTCTTGCCATTTCCGCAATCTCACCCACAATCCCAGACTTCATAAATTCTTTCACCCTGAATTTGTCGTAGAAAATCGCACTGTCTGTAGCCTTTGCGATCTCAGCGATCTCCATAATCTCCCCCTCATCTACTCCGGGCAACACTGGGCCGAAGAATATCCAAGTCCTGATCCCTTCCTCTCTCAATCTCCCCAGAGCTTTAATCCTTTTGCGAGGGGGAGAGGCACTGGGCTCAATCATTCCTGCAAGTCTCTCATCAAGTGTTGTCAACGTGAAGCCCACATCAGTATTTTCCCTATTTCGAACGATTAGATCGAGGTCTCTCAAAACAAGATCACTCTTTGTCTGTACGCTGACTTTATACTTGCCGTTAACGAGAACTTGCAAGATCCCCCTCGTCAGCTTTTCTTTGCCCTCTAATGGCTGATAAGGATCAGTTATCGTACTCAACATTAATCTGCCTTCTTTTCTTTTATTTCTCATCTCCTTAGCCAGAACCTCCACTATATTTTCCTTAACTACCACAACCTTCCCCCAGTTTTCCCCGATTTCCTTTGGACAGTATGAGCGGGCGTAGCAGTAAATACAGCCGTGAGAGCAGCCTGTGTAAGGGTTAACAGTGTAGCTTACACCAGGCAGATTGCTTCTGCCAATTGCAGATTTGACCTTTTTCCTGATCACACGAACTCCCATAATGTCCTCTGCCTCCCTGCAGCCTTAACCAGATTAGATGCCCTGATCCATCTCTCCACACCAAGTGAAGAGTGTCTTTCAACATATTTCAAAGCTTCTTCAAGAGTGTCGAATTCCGCGTAATCGCCACCATACATCTTTCTCAGCATCTCCCTCACGAACCACACACCGATTGGGATTTTGAATCCCGGATAAATTTCCCTCCAGACTATCGCCATCGCCTGCCTTTTTATGCTGTTGAGGTATTCTGCAGTTGCGAGTCTGGCTGAGTAGTAGCATCCACCAAGCTTGGCATAGGTAGTTCTACCGAAAAAGCCCTCAGAATCGGTCAGAACACCCACTCTTTTTGTTCTGTTCCACGTCGTATCTGGATACCAAGCTTCCCCCCACTCGAAGCTCCATTGTGATGGAGAAAGAATTGCGATGAACAAATTCCTCGCCTCATTCAGCACAAATACTCTGTATCGGTCTATCGTGTCATGCTGCTTTACTTCCTCCAAAAGCTGTTTTGAAACAGTATCATCTACAGCCGTAATCGCCCATCTCGTCGGTACGAGTTTTCTCCTAATCCCCAAACCTCCCGCAGAAAGGAGTTTCTGGATGTGAGAAATGGCGATACCTTTCTCGTAAAGATAGACCATAGCATCTACAGCCTTTAGATCGTTTTCATAAAAAACCCTCTCCACCGCTCTGGGTGGATGCGGAGTTGAACAAATCCTTACGTCCTTTGCTGGGGCTGATGGGCCGAGAGGTGGTAAAATATCGTCAAAGCTCGTTATCCGCCTTGGAGTTCTCACAAGATTAATCTCAACGTCAACGGGCTTATCATACAGGCTGAGCTCCTGAATAACCTCAACCTCCCTACTTCTCCTGACATCTGCACTAAACTGGCCAAGGATCATTGAATAGCGAAATCCGAGGATTTTCTCAATCGGTAAAGTATTCCACATCTCTGGCTTATCGTAAATGGTTGTATCTCCCGTTACAGGCGGTAATGCGGGGCAGACCCTCACCTTGGGATAGCCATATCTCCCTACGAAAAACGAGGGGGGAGAAGATCCAAAGACGTCCTTATCTACTTGAACTGACGGTTTGAATGCTGGCAGCATTGGACAGGTTCGGCGTGAGCAGAGCATTCTTCCCCTACACTCGATGCACTGCACATTGACCACTATAACTTAAAAGTAGAAAAGCCTTCTTGCTGATAGCAGGAAGCAGTTGTAACGATTGCTGACAGATACTACTTCGGATTAAGCTCAAAAATGCGAATAACCTCTGAACTCGACCTCTTCAAACTCACTACCCATTTCCAAGAAGACTCCCTCTCCATGCTCCACCCTACCGATTCTTATTCCATAATCGCTTTTCTCTGCCGTAAACAGCAGCTCAAAATCTCCACCACCGTAAAGGGCAACCTCAAGGGGATTTTCGGTGTATCCCTCAAGGTGTTCCAAGGGTATATTGTCGAGAACAATTCTAACCCCGCTGCTTCTGGCGATCAGATGAGATGAAATGGCTAAGCTATCGCTTATGTCGGTCATCGCGCTGCAGAATCTTGCAATTCTCATACCCTCTTCTATCCTCGGCTCAGGAGTGTACAGAGTTATCGCATAAGGCAGTTCTTCTCTCTTTGCCCCCCTCCTCAACATTTCGAGACAGACTTCAGCCCTGCCAGGCGGGTTTGTGATGTAGACATTATCTCCAGGCTTAGCCCCCTTCCTTGTTACCACCCTCTCCGCCTCTCCTACTGCAAAACCAGATATTGTAAGGAACTCAGAAAAATCTATGTCTCCACCCACCACCTTTACACCATACGTTGATGCTATTCTCTTAATACCCCTTAGCAGTTGTGAGAATAACTCTTTATCTGCCCTTTTGAGAGATATCGAACTTAAGAAGTATAGAGGTTTTGCACCACATGCAGCAAGGTCTGAAAGTGTTACTGCAACCGCCATGTGCCCCATCTCTTCAGGGAGCATGAAAGGTGGAAAATCGCTCTTTTCACTGACAGTATCACAGCTCAATACCATTAATTTATCCCCAATTCTGACATAGGCTGCATCGTGCATTCCTGCAGGAACTTCAACATTCTCATCGCCAAAAAATTCCTCAACAATCTTCAGCAGATCGAATTCTCTCATACTCACAAAGAACCTTGCTCGTAACATAAAGACTTGTATAAGACTCTTGCCCAAGACTAAGAGTATAGGGATTACCAAGTGCTTTTAACGTTGACTCAAAGAAGTTGCCATGCGGAAACGCTCCGATGCAAACTACAAACTCCCCATCCATCAACTCTTTAATATCTCTCTTCTCTCCAGTCTCGCTGAGCAGTATCACCCTCTTACCTTTCACAACCTCACTCGCTTCGAGGTCGGTTATTTCGAGAAGGGTTTTTCCTTGTGCAGTTATCCTCCTCTTCACAAAAAGGTCTTCCAGCAAACCGACAAAACGATTGTAGTTCCTAGGCAGTCTCGTTTCAGAATTTACCCTGATGATTATCCCATTCAGGGTGTGGACATAAACTTCAAGCTCCTTGCTTGCAGGAGAATCGAGTAAAAGCAAAAGGCATTGATGAATTATGTCTGGCCTTCCTCGCTTTTCTCTGAATTTCAATCCTTTCATTGCTGAGTGGTGCTTTGAGTCGTCGAGCAGGACATTACTCGGCTTTTTTCCTCTCCTCCGTGCATCCGCCACAACTGCGGGATGACTCTGTATCTCCTCAGGCACGGTTTCCACTGATGCCTCCAAAAACACAAATGCACTTCCCACACAGGAAATGGAGTGGAAAAGTTTAAGTCTTTTCCTTCGGAGTTTTTGATGTGAAAGAGATGCTGAACAGAGCCTCTGCGATCGCTGCAAAGATATCATCTCAGGAAGAAGTCCTAATCGTCACTCATATTGATGCTGACGGTATAACCTCGGGTGCGATAGCCCATCTCTCCCTTGAAAGACGGGGCATTGAAAACAAACTGAAATTCGTGAAGCAGCTTGATGAAGCAGAAATTGAAAAAATCAAAGACGAGAACGTGTTTGTATGGTTTACAGACCTCGGTAGCGGGCAGCTTGAATTTTTGGATGGTATCGAATTCGTTATAACCGACCACCATGTTCCTCAACACCCCCATCCAATGCAGTTGAACCCACACGATTTTGGATATGATGGCACGGTTGAGCTAAGCGGTTCAGGAGCTACTTATCTGGTATCAAAGTTTTTGATTAGGGGCAAAAATCTGCTGGATTACGTTAATGGAGGCTGTTTGCTACCTCTCGCAATTGTCGGTGCTGTTGGAGACTTGCAAGATTCAAGATGGGGGAAGCTCCAAGGAATAAACAGAGAAATTGCAGAGGAGGGAAGGATGGGTGGAAACATTGACATTGTTAGGGATTTGAGATTTTTCGGCAAGCAGACAAGGCCTGTGGCAAAGATGCTGGAATACAACTCCGATCCCTTTATACCGGGTCTGACGGGGAATGAGAAGGGGGTGCTTGAGTTTCTGACAAGTCTTGAAATCGAACCGTGGATGAGATGGATAGATCTGAGCATGGAGGAAAGAAAACGGATAGTGTCGGCAATTGTCAACCTCGCAATGGAGTACAGACTGCCCTACACGAGCATTCTCAGAATCGTTGGAGAGAGTTACATTCTCCTAAATGAGCCTGAAGGAACAGAGAAGAGGGATGCGATGGAGTTTTCAACCCTCCTGAACGCAACGGCAAGATACAACAATGCTGATGTCGGACTGGGTGTCTGTCTGGGGGATGAGGGAGCATACAGGAGGGCGAGGACGCTGCTCCAGAACCACAGAAGAAATCTATCCAACGGAATAAGGTTTGTGGACGAGAACGGGATTGAGGAGATGAAGTATCTGAAATTTTTCCATGCGGGAAGTAACATTCCAGACACAATCGTTGGTATTGTTGCGGGGATGTGCTTCCACAAAGGAAACAAAGAGAAACCGATTGTGGCCTTTGCTGAGAGCGATAAGGGTATAAAGGTTTCTGCGAGAGCAACCTACAGGCTCGTTGAGAGGGGGATTCACCTTGCTAAAGCGCTGAGGAGGGCTGCAGAATCGGTGGGAGGGGCTGGAGGAGGTCACAGTGTTGCTGCCGGAGCCACAATACCCGAAGGAAAAGAGGAGGAGTTTTTAAAGATTCTGGATGAAATTATTGGCAAACAACTTCAAAAACAGTGAGGTAAATTGATATTCATGTTCAGCGAAAATGTTAGAGGGGCTATGTGCTACACACTTGGTTTTGTCACGGGAGTGATATTTCTTCTCTTTGACAGGAGCCCCTTCGTCAGATTTCATGCCATGCAATCTATACTCACGTTCTCGACGATTACGGCACTTGAAATTATTTTACCAATTCTACCCGCTGGATTGATCCTTTCAAGGCTAATTTTTGGTTTCAGCTTCATAATATGGGCTTTCTGTATAATCAAGGCATTTAGAGGTGATTACTTCAAGCTGCCGATATTTGGTGATATAGCAGAGCAGCAGCTCAATGCCCCCTATATCTGACAGATTGGTGTAAAGGTATTGACAATCAAAAACTATTTCTATTTCGGCTTACACTATTATAGATTAGGTGATTCGATGAGACGATTCAACTGGAGAAAGTTCAGAAGAAAAGGCACGAGAAAGCTTTCAAGCAAAGATGAGAAGTTGCTTGAGAGTAAGGTTAAAGAGATAAAGAATGTCGGAACAGGAAGTATTAAAGAAATATCAAAAGAAGTTCTTCCCGAAGAATGATGCTCAAAATTGTTTTCGTGGGATTCGATAAAAAAGAGGAGATCGTGGAGGTCAATGGACAGAAATATTCCGAAATTCTTGAGTCACTCGGAATAAACCCTGAAACCGTTGTAGTTGTAAAAGAGGGTCATCCCGTGCCCACCGATGAGGTTGCAGAGGGTGGGGAAGTAAAGGTTGTCAGAGTGATTTCTGGTGGATAATATTTAACTTTTTTTAATATTTTGGTAAATAAATTCTCAGGTTGAAAAATTCAAAGAATAAAACATTATAAAAACTTTGTTAGCACTTTTTACACCAGAAAGTTTTTTAAATGATTACAATAACAACTTTTTAGGTGTGATGCCCTATGCACAAAGAGGAAATCGTTCTTCTGCACATGACACTCTTCCACATTAAAAGGCTTTTTGAGAACGCAGGCATCGCCAACGGCCATTTCAAGAGTTACGACGAACTCGGTGTCCAACCAGTGCATATCCACAGAAGCAAGACAGACCATAAAAAAGCCATAATACTTCTCTGTAAGGGCATTTCTGAGGTTTTTAGAGAGCGCAGTCCAGATGAGCTAATTGAAAACGAGAATTTGAGGGTGATCATCGAATCTATTGTTCCCGAATTGTGCGAACCATGAGGTAAGCGTCTTCTCCATCGCTGTAGTAGCCAGGTAATACGTCCGCAATCACAAACCCAAATTTTTTATACAACTGCTGGGCAGGGATGTTTGAGACCCTCACCTCAAGCATAATTTTTCTTTTTCCCCTACCCACAATCCTGTCAATTGCATTTCTAAGCAGCATCTTTCCTATTCCCATCCGTCTAAACTCTTTTCTGACGGCAAAGGCTATGATCTTGCTCGTCACTTCGTCAATGTCCATCGTTGCAATATAACCCGCTATTTTACTGCCAATATCGGCAACAAGCAGGTCGCTGCCGTAGGTGATGTAAACATAGACATCATAGGCTGGATTTCTTGGCGAGAAAGCTTCCTTATCTATCTCCAGTATCTCCCTGAAATCACGGTTGGTGTAATCCCTTACAACTACACTCTGCACAAAGTTTAATTGTCTCCTTGTGTATATAAAATATTCATGCTGAGGTTAGCCGAGTACATATCCAGAAACTACAGTAGGAAGGTATTAGAGGTTGGAATAGGCAATTTTACTGCGGTTGCAGAAGAGTTGACGTCCAACGGCTTATCTGTTGTTGCCACAGATGTTGTGAAAAGAAATGTTTCGAAAGACATTGAGTTTCACATTGATGACATCACACATCCGAAGCTGGAAATTTACGAGGGTGTAAAGCTCGTGTACTCCATCAGACCGCCACCTGAGTTGGTGAAATACATTCTTGGAGTCTCAAGAACAGTCGAGGCGGATTGTATAATCAAACCACTTTATGGGGACTACTTCGATGGAGAGCTCGTGAACTACAAAGGTCTGCCCTTTTACATTTTCAGGAGGGGATGAGATGATTAAGTTTGTTGAAGTTGAGCTTGATGGGTTTGGAGATATGGCCGATATAACGGGAGAGGTTAAGGAATTTGTCAGGCGGAGCGGGGTTGATGAGGGTGCTGTTTTGGTCTTTAATATTGGCTCTACTGGCGCAATTACAACGATAGAATACGAGCCGGGACTGAAAAAGGATTTACCGAAAATTATGGAAAAAATAGCTCCTTACCAGGAGGATTACGAGCATCACAAGACATGGGGAGACGATAACGGTTCGGGACACGTGAAGGCAAGCATAATTGGCCCATCCCTGCTTGTGCCATTCAAGGATGGAGAACTTCTACTCGGCAGATGGCAGCAGATAGTAGTGATAAACTTCGACACGAGGCGCAGAACAAGGAAAGTTGTGTTGCAGATACTCAGAGCATGAACCTCACGAAACTATACCTCGAAAAAAAGTTTGAAGAATATTATTCGAAAAACGACTTAACACTACCAACCAGATACAAAAACAGAGAGTTTGCCTTTGTCCCTTTGGAACTTCTACCGGATTTCGTAATGCACAGGCACATCTCCTTCAAATCCCAAGAGGATTTCAAAGCTTATGTGCTCTCAAAAATACCTGCTCACATCTACTTCTCATCTGCCTACTACGAAAAGCCCGATGAAGCTAAAATGGAGGCCAAGGGCTGGCTCGGTGCTGATCTGATTTTCGATATAGACGCAGACCACCTGCCGGTTAAAACTTCGTCCTTGGATAAAGCACTGGAGCTATCTAAGAGAGAAGCTAAGAAGCTTGTTGCTGTTTTAAGGTCTGATTTTGGCATCGGAGATATGGATATATATTTCTCCGGCGGTAGGGGTTACCACGTGCATGTACACGATGATGAATTTTTGAGCTTGGGTAGCGGGGAGAGACGAGAGATTATTGATTATCTAACACTTAATTCGCCAAAAATTGTTGATGATAGGAGGTTGCTGGAATCAAACGCTGCAAGGAGAGTTGTAAATTACATGAAAAGAAAGCTTAAAATTAAACCGAAAGAGTTTAAGAAGGAAAAACTGACTAAAAAGGCTGTAGAATCAATTGAAAGGTTCAGAGAAGAGGCAGAGAGGGTTTTGAAAATCTATATTGATGCTCCTGTGACCGCTGATGTGAAAAGACTTATAAGGTTGCCCGGAAGTCTGCACGGGAAAACGGGATTGAAAGTGACAAAAGTTTGGGACATAGACGAATTTAACCCTCTAAAGGATGCTGTTGCCTTCGGAGATGAAGAGGTTGTTTTGAGAGTTAACAAAAGAATTAATCTTAAAATCGGGGATATGAATGCGAGAATTTATCCAGGGAGGATAAGGCTTCCAGAATATGCCGCTATCTTCCTTATATGCAGAGGACTTGCGGTTTACGAAGGTACAGCTTAGTCTTCAAATTTCTTCACGGCTGTGATTAACTTCACGCTTAGAATCCCCCTTGTCGCAGATAGCTTGTCAACCAGACCCTTTATCTTGTCCATTCTTCCCTTAACGAGGATCAGTTCGAGACATTGGTCTTTATCAAGGTGTATATGCGTGTTGGAGGTAACAACATCATTGTATTTGTGCTGAAGGTCAATTATTACGTCGCTAACACCCCTAACATTGTGGTCGTAAACAACGACCATCACACCCACAACCTCTCCCTTTTCACTCTCAAGCCACCTGTACTCTGAAATGTAGTTTCTTATCGCATCCCTTATTGCCTCGCTTCTCGAGGAGTAACCTCTCGTAGAGATTATCTTATCAAATTCGTCGAGAAGTTTCTTGGGAAGACTCACTCCAATCCTCGTTACGCCTTCCTCCATGTATCCATTTTGAGGTTAATTTATAAAAATATAACTCTACACGACTTGGAAAGATGGTGGATTAAAGAAGTATAGCTGTGATACCCGGGAAGCTTGCCCTATCCATCGTAAAATTTGACACCAAGGAGGCGATAGTAGAGTGTGAGGAATGTGGAGAGCTTCAGCCTGCAGATTATGTTGAAGAGGTTAATGGCAAAAAGATTTGCATGATGTGTAAAGGAGATCGTTATTTCAGTGACTCCTTTTGAGAGCGGCTGATAAGAGAATGTTAGGGTCCTTACCAAATCACATCTCAGCCAACCTCTGCAAAACCTTCTTTTCTCTAAAACCCAGAGCAACAACCAAGCCAACCAAAAGGACATTCAGAGCTGCAAACTTCAGAACAGATCTCCTCGT
>JAPDIX010000022.1 GCA_029259345.1 Archaeoglobi archaeon | reverse complement strand
GCCTCGTCGTGTTGTGCTCCTCAGCTCTGAATATTGGGCCGATTTCGAACACCTTCTCAAATCCCGCACCCATCAGAACCTGTTTGTAAAGCTGCGGGCTCTGATTGAGAAAAGCCTCCTTCTCGAAATAGCTGATGGGAAACAGCTCTGTGCCACCTTCAGTTGCTGTTGAGACAATTTTGGGGGTGTGAACTTCGATGAAGCCTTCTTCACATAAAAATTCTCTGACACTTTGCATCATCTGGTGCCTTATCCTGAAAATTGCCTGCACCCTCGGTCTTCTCAAGTCAATGAAGCGGTGGTCGAGACGTGTGTCAAGCTCTGCTGGCACTTTTTCGGTAACTTCAAGCGGTAAAGGAGCGTCAGATTCGTTTAAAACCTCAATGCTTTCGGGAATAATCTCGAAACCACCCGGAGCCTTCTCCTCAACCTTGACCTCGCCAACAACCTTAATCACACTCTCCCTTCTAATCTTCTTGGCAAGCTTGAATATTTCCGTGCTGACGAACTTCTTCGGCAGGGTTATCTGAGCTATCCCCTCTCTGTCTCTGAGCAATAGAAAGACCAGTCCACCAAGATCGCGAACCTCGTGCACCCATCCGTAGAGTGTAACCTTCTGTCCCTCCATCTCTGGTGTGATGTCGGCAGTGTAAACTCGCATGCCTTTAGGATGGCATGACAGTTTTTAATTTTAACTGCCCCCTCCTTTGATTTCAGGTTTTACGACTTGACTTTGACAAAATACAATTATATCTACGGTGATAAAAGGATATCATGGAAATCAAGTTTAGAATTTGGATCGAAAAGAATGGTGAACATGTCATAGGAAAAGGTGGAGCACGAATTTTAAGAGCGGTAGAGGAGGAGGGCTCTATATCGGCAGCGAGCAAAAGTCTCGGAATGTCGTATCGCTATGTGTGGGGTTACATAAAGAGAATGGAAAAGATCGTTGGAAAGGTTGTGAGCAGCTCAAAAGGTGGTAGTAGAGGCGGTAGGAGTGCATTGACTGGCAATGGGAAGGAGATTGTTGAATTTTATGAGTTTTACGAGAATTTAATGACAAGGCTGACATCTGGAGATTTCGTGAGGGGTAAAGTTGAAAAGGGCAAAATTTTTCCTGAGAAGGAGTTGGAGGATGGAGAAGTAATCATATTAAAAGTCTAAGCACTGTGAAGGCGAGGGCCGGATTTCTGATAAGTCTGAGAACTATTTTGAGGGTTGAGTTTGGTAATTTCAGAGTCGAGGGTTTATCCATGTGCACTCCCGGAAAGTCAAAACCCTTCATGATCTCGAAGAGTTTCTCCATTTTTCGGTCATCCATCGTGTAGAGTTTTCGTATTTTGTACCCGAACTTGTATTCTCTTCCAAGTTCCTTGATATACTCTCTCTGATATTTATTGAAGTCTGGAAAGCTATCGGCAAGCTTTTCCGCTGCAACGAGTAGATAGTATAATCCTCCACCTGTGTAGGGCTTCACCATTCCTGCGGAATCACCTATTAGTGCCACGTTGTCCTTTGAGAAATCAATTAGCCTGTCAGGTATAGCTCCAACGTTTAGCTCGATGACACTTCCTCTCACCCTTTTTGACACTGAAGGGTGCTCGTAAATCAGCTTATTGAACCGCTCCATTGCTCTTTCTCTGCTTATCACACCAACTTTTGCAGTGTCACCAATTGGAATAGCGTATGCAAAGAAATCGCTCCACCTGTTTCCAAAGTAAAGTTCCACGTAGCTCTCATCTAAGGCCTCAAATCTTATCTCAGCCTGAATTGCTGTAAAAAGCCTTGGCCTCTCAAATCCAAAATGTCTTGCTACAGTTGAATTTATGCCGTCTGCTCCGATTATCTTATCAGCTTTAATCTCTTTGCCGTTAAGTATCGCTTTACCACCCCTGAATTCGGTTTTTGACTTGACAAAAACATCTGCGACGTTTGATGCTCTCTCGAATAGAAGTGTGTCGAGAATTTTTCTCTCGATAACGTATGCGTCACCTTTAGCCTCAATATAGCTTCCAAATGGGGAGAAGAAGAAAGCTCCCCTTATCCTGTTCTCCAGAGCCTTCTCGATTTTGCAGTAGCTTCGGTATTTGTTAAAGCAAACATCACTGATAAGTCCGGCACACTGCACAGGAAAACCTGCTATCTGGTGTTCTTCAGAAATAGCAACATCCCAGTCTCTGCCAAGCAGACATGCGGTAAGACTTCCTGCCGGCCCACCACCAACGATCAGCGCATCGTACACATTGGGGATTAGTGGTAAGAAATATTTAGGTTTGGGGTTACTTTTTTCCATGCCGGATGTTATTTACGCTAATCTATGCCCAATTTGCGGCCGCGATTTGACTCTTGATGAAATAGAATATTCAGAATGTAAGAATAAGAGCTGGGGACTCTGTGTGAGAGAAGAAGATGAAGAGGTAAGCGAATTTCTCAAATTCTTCGCGAAATGTGTTGGAAAACCAAGAGCTATTCAGAAGATGTGGGCAAAAAGAGTTTTAAGAGGCGAGAGCTTTGCAGCTACAGCCCCAACAGGGGTCGGAAAAACGTCCTTTGGTATTGCAATTTCCCTTTTTCTTGCCTTGAAAGGGAAAAGATGTTATATTATCTTCCCGACATCCCTTCTGGTATCGCAGGCAGCTCAAGCTTTGGAGGAGTATGGTAAAAGGGCAGGCGTTGAAGTCTCTCTGAACCTCAAGAATACCGGAATAAAAGCTGGATACTATCACGGCAGAATGGGTAAAAAAGAGAAGGAGAATTTTTTGCAAAACCTTAAAGAATTTCAGATTCTAATTACTACAACCCAGTTTCTGTCGAAACACTATAAAGAGCTCGGCAGATTTGACTTCATTTTTGTTGATGATGTTGATGCAATTTTGAAAGCGTCAAAAAATGTTGACCGAATTCTGCATCTTCTAGGACTCTACTGGGACAGAAAGAGCAAAAGCTGGAAAGGTGAGGCTAAGGGATGTTTGATGGTCTCCACAGCTACAGCAAAAAAGGGCAAGAAAGCAGAACTCTTCAGAAAGCTGTTAAACTTCGACATTGGCTCGTCCAGAATAACTGTTCGAAATATTGAGGATGTGGCTGTAAATGATGAAAGCATTGGATTGATAACTGAAATACTGCGGAAAATGGGTGGAGGAGGAATTATTTACACCAGGACATCTGAAGAAGGTGAGAGGATATACGATGTTCTGAAGGGTGAGTTCAAGATCGGTTTTGTTGGAACAGGAAAAAAGGGGGATTTTGAGAGGTTTGCTGAGGGAGAACTTGAGTATCTCGTTGGCACCGCCCATTATTATGGCACACTTGTTAGAGGCCTTGATCTGCCGGAAAGGATAAGATTTGCAGTGTTTGTTGGCTGCCCCTCCTTCAGAGTGAAGGTGGAAGATGTTGACTCTCTCAAACCTACAATGCTCAGAATTTTGGCGATTATGTATCGAAATGTTCCTGAAATCGAGAGGATACTTCCAAAGCTGGACAGGCAACCGGAACTGTATGATGAGGTAAGGAAAATTCTAAAGCGAGTAATGAGGGAGCAAAAACCAGAGGTAAAGGACGTTGTTTTTAGGGAGGGAGAGTTGGTTTTCCCGGATTTAAGGACGTACATTCAGGGTTCAGGAAGAACCTCAAGACTGTTCGCAGGTGGGCTTACCAAGGGGGCATCTTTTCTGCTTGAGGATGGCTCTGAATTGCTCTCTGCTTTTGTTGAGAGGGCAAAATACTACGACATTGAGTTCAAGACTCTTGACGAGGTTGATTTTGAGTCACTCGTTAAGGAACTGGACGAGAGCAGGGAGAGGTACAGGAGAAGAGTTGAGTTTGATCTGATAAAGCCAGCCCTTTTCATTGTAGAAAGTCCAACAAAGGCGAGACAAATCTCTCGCTTTTTCGGCAAACCGAGCGTTAAACTACTCGATGGGGCTGTTGTTTATGAAGTACCCATGCAGAAATTCGTTCTGATGGTTACCGCAAGCATTGGTCATGTCACCGATCTCATAACAGACAGGGGCTTTCACGGGATAATTGTCAATGGCAGGTTTATTCCTGTGTATGCGTCTATAAAAAGATGCAGGGATTGCACCTATCAGTTCACCACAGAGGAGAGAGATAAATGTCCCAAGTGTGGAAGCTCCAACCTTGATGATTCGAAGAACAGAATAAATGCATTAAGGAAGCTCGCTCACGATGCAGAGTTCGTTATCATCGGCACTGATCCCGATACTGAGGGGGAGAAGATTGCATGGGATCTGAAGAATCTCCTTTCAGGCTGTGGGGAGATAAAGAGAGCTGAATTTCATGAAGTTACGAGGAGGGCTGTGCTGCAAGCACTCGAATCACTCAGAAATGTTGACGAGAATCTTGTTAAGGCTCAAATTGTCAGAAGAGTGGAGGACAGGTGGATCGGATTCGTTCTGAGTCAGAAGTTGTGGGAGAGATTTAAAAATCGTAATCTCTCTGCCGGAAGAGCTCAAACTCCGGTTCTTGGGTGGGTTATAGACAGATATCGCAAATCAAGGGAAAAGAAGATGATAGCCATAATTAAAGACCTTGATCTCGTTCTTGAGCACGATAAAGAGGAGTTTGAGGTGAATGTCAGGCTTTTAGAGGATAGAGAGGAGCTGAGGAATCCTTTGCCACCTTATACGACTGATACCATGCTGAGGGATGCAAATGTAATTCTCAAACTGTCTGCAAAACAAACAATGCAAATAGCACAAGAGCTTTTTGAGAATGGGCTGATTACATACCACAGAACCGATTCAACGAGAGTCAGCGATGCAGGTTTGAGAGTAGCGAGGGAGTATCTCGGAGAAGATTTTGCCGGAAGAGAATGGGGGGAGGGAGGAGCTCATGAATGCATAAGGCCAACAAGAGCTTTAGATAAGGATAACTTGCAGAGACTGGTTCAGGAGGGTGTGATAATTGCTGAAGAGCTGAAATGGTATCATTTTGCCCTCTACGATTTGATTTTCCGGAGATTCATGGCATCTCAGTGCAAACCATTCCTTGTAAGAGTTAAGAAGTATAATATCGAGTTTGATGGCAAAAGTGTGGGGGAAGAGAGAGTTGTTGGTGCGAAGGGAAGGGCTTATGAGCTTTATAAGGCTGTTTGGGTGAGAAAGGAAATACCTACTGGCAGATTACGTGTTAAGGCTGAGGTGAGCAAAGTCTCCAAGGTTCTGCCCATAACCCAGTCCGAGATAATCCAGATGATGAAGGAGAGGGGAATAGGAAGACCCTCCACATATGCTACAATTGTAGACCGCCTCTTCACCAGAAATTACGTGAAAGAAAGGTATGGCAGGGTAATTCCAACTAAGATTGGTATCAGCGTTTTTGACTATCTAACCAAAAATTATGGAAAGTTCGTCTCCGAAGATAGGACAAGAAATCTTGAGGGCAGAATGGATGTAGTCGAGAGGGGCGAGCTGGACTACTTCAGAGCTTTGCAGGAAATTTACGAAGAGATTAAGGATGTGGTTTGAGGGAATTGTTAGCAATAATGAGAACTGTCAATATTCT
The DNA here is from genome assembly GCA_029259345.1 of Archaeoglobi archaeon. Classification (GTDB taxonomy): domain Archaea; phylum Halobacteriota; class Archaeoglobi; order Archaeoglobales; family Archaeoglobaceae; genus Archaeoglobus. Next base: position 13,675 of record JAPDIX010000022.1, on the reverse strand, counting down.
TTCATCCTTTGTGAATAATATTACTCTAAATTTCTACCTATGTCAATTGAAAATCTTAAATTTCGATAAAAAATCGAAACATTTAATACTTACTCTACGCAGTATTATTTATGTTGGCCGAATTTATCTTAACAGATGACCAGAAAGCCATAAGGGAGGCAGCAAGAGAGTTTGCGGAGAAGGAGTTTCCGAACTATGCGGAGGAGTGCGACAGAGAGGAGAAGTTCCCGTTCGAGCTTTGGAAGAAGGCTGCTCAGCTTGGTTTTATCGGAATGTCCATACCTGAAGAGTACGGCGGGCAGGGAATGGGTGTTCTGGACTCCTGCCTCGTCGTTGAGGAGTTCTGGAGGGTTGATGGTGGGCTTGGCCAGCTACTATCAACAACCTTCGGTTCAGAGCAAATCTTGGCATTCGGCAACGAGGAGCAGAAGAAGAAGTACCTCCCACCCCTCGCCAAGGGAGAGAAAATCTGTGCTGCCTGCTACACCGAACCTCAAGCGGGAAGTGATGTTGCGGGCATCAAAACAAGAGCGGACAAGGATGGAGATGAATATGTAATAAACGGCACCAAGATGTTCATAACCAACGGCAGCATCGCAGACTACTACGTCGTTCTCGCAAGAACAGATCCCAACCCACCAAAGAGACACCACGGCATGTCTGTATTCATTGTGGAAAAAGATACACCAGGATTGCAGGCGAACAAGCTGACAAACAAACTTGGCATTAGGGCGAGCGATACTGCTGAGGTTGTCTTCAAGAACGTCAGAGTGCCCAAGGAAAATCTCATCGGCCAGGAAGGACAGGGCTTCTACCAGACGATGATGTTCTTCAACGTGACAAGAATACCCGTTGCTTTCCAGGCTGTTGGTTTAGCCCAAGGTGCTTTCGAACTGGCTTATCACTACGCCAGAAACAGAGAGGTTTTCGAGAGGAAGCTTTCTGACTTCCAGGTTACACAGGAAAAGCTTGCCAAAATGAGAACAGAGCTTGAGGCTGCGAGATTGCTTGCCTATCAAGCAGCATTCTTCCAGGACAAGATGGGCATGCCCGATCCAGGTTTGACTGCGATGGCCAAATACTATACAGCGAAGGTTGCCCAAATGATGGTTAACGAGGCTCTGCAGATGCACGGCGGTTACGGATTTATGGGCGAGCAGGCAATCTCGAGAATGTACAGGGATGCGAGAATTCTGGAAATCTACGAGGGGACGAGGGAGATCGAGCTTGAGATTATTGGCAGGTCTCTGCTCGGAAAGATTCCTTCAAGGCTCAGCAGTGTGAGGAAGCATCCTTTGATGTGATATTTATTTTAATATTTTTTTAAAAACTCCGTGTTTTAAGTAAATAACTTCAACGATAGGCGATTTACATCCTTACCTTTGTTCGCATCCATTAGCTTCTCCATCCACATGCTATTATCCCTTCAAGGTATTGTTGGGGATATTATCAGAGAATCAGTTTTAACACTGACCAAATCTGATAGATCGCAAACAGTACGGTTGGTATTAAGGCGCAGATGAAAGCCTCTCTCATCTCTATCTCTCTCGCATGCTTAATTGCAAACGTCCAGATTGTTAAAGACCAAGCCGTTATAACGAAATTGATTATCAGGTTTGAATAAATCAAATCTTTTGGGATTATATAGGCGACTATTGCTCCCACTATGTCTGGATTTTGCTGTAGTTGGACCAAACTTATTTCCGGGATTTTAGCATTCGTAATGTAATAGACTGACATAGGAACCGTGATAAGAGAGCCAACCAAGGATGGAAAAAAGCCATAACCAATGAACTCAAAGGTTCTCCTGAAATCCCCCTTCCCTTCAAAGAATGCAGATAATCCGTGCATTATAACCGCTATTATCACCCAGACGGCAAATACTCCGATAAAGCTACTGACAACACCAATGTAGCCACCAATTTTGAAAAATACCTCTAGTTTCTCTGGCATAACCTCTGAAAGTTTTGATATGAGTACATACTGGTTTAAAGCTATCAATGTTGCCAGGAGTAGCGCAATTAAAGCTGGTTTGCTCAGTTTGGTATCATGGTTTTTCATTTCAGCAAAGAACCCATCCGGATCACTAATGAGTTTCATGATGTCAAGTGTGTATGACATATTAAAGCTTTACTAAATTGTATCAATACAAAAATTTTAAAAGTCATGAGCTATCAGAACACAATGACATTAGCTATTGAGGTGGTAGGATGTTGCAGAAAATCGTGGCGGGATTGCTGGTTTTGGTGATGCTGGGAAGTGCTGTGATGCCAGCGATGGCTGCCGGAGATGAAGAAGAGTATGGGTGTAGGGCGTGCGAAATAACCTTGAAGAGAGTGGTTGAAGTAGATGTTGCAAAGAACGGGAAGCCGATTCTGAATATTACTGAAATCAACAAAAGTCTGAATGATTGGTTTTCTGAGAACTTCAACTTCAGCTGTGCAGATGGAAGCTGCTTGACTTTTGACTACCACATAGAAGTTAACGAAGTGCTAAACAAATCTGCGAAAGGTAAAGAGCTCAAGTTCTTAGAGATTAGGATTTACAACGATACTACAAGCCACGAGTTCAAATTGCTCGGCTATTTCTCCGAAACCACAACCTACAATCTTAGCCTTGTGACGAGGATAATGGAAATTGATGGTGAGAACTACTTCATCACCACGATTAACGCGGCTCCCAAGGATGACAAGAAGTTTGCTCCATTTGCCGACATAATTGAAGTTAAATCCAAGACTACCTTGGCCGACCACTACAGAATTCTCGCCAAGGTTCTTAACGAGATTAGGAAGAGTGACGAAACTAGTTGGGTCTGGAATAAGGCAAAGAATGAGCTGAATTATCTGAGCAGGGTTGTTGAGAGGGAGTTAGGCGAGTATAATGTTGAGGGGCAAGCTATAGCACTAATTGTCGATGATTATTCAGCATGCTCTCACCTCTGCTCTCTACCATGCTCTCTTGCAATCACTTCTGTCTGTGCTGTCTTAGGTGGTGGTTGGATAGGCGCTGTGGTTTGTGCGTTTGGTTCAGCGGTTCTTTGCGGTGCAGGATGCGATTATGCATGTGGTGAGGATCCCAATTGGATTAACGCTGGATGTTCAGGGGGCTGCAGTTTGTTAGTTTATGGGATTTGCCTAAAGGCAGCACCATTTGCGGTATCGCTGTGTCAGAAGGCAATAGAGCCTATTTTCTGCCCTCAATTCTGCTCTTTAGTGAACTACTTTACATAACATTTTTTAATTTCTCCATAAGGTGCTAGATATGTGGAAGAGAAACCTTATACTTGTGATTGCCCTCCACATCGGTTTATGCTTATTTCCACTCCTGACCGTTCCCCAGGAAAAGCTGACTGCAATCAGGGTAGCCACAGCCATGGGTGTGGTGGTGTTCATTTACTTGATAGAAGTTCTGCTTATTTACTCGACAATTAGAAAACACGGTTTGAAGCCTAAAGAGGGATTAATCAGGATTTTGGAGTTAAAAGAGGAAGAGTACACTGAACTGAAGGAAGAAGAGCGTAGATTAGTTGAAAAAATTGGGTTCCTGATTATAGGTTTCCCACTATTGGCGTTAATACTTTCTGGAGGTATTTTGACTTGGGGTGATATAGGGCTGGCTATCAAGTTCTTGCTTGTCTTCTTTGCATTCATAATCCCGCTGCTCCAGCTCTGCATACTTCCACTCGTAATTTTTCTTCACACATACAACAAGTTCATACGAAAAGACGTGAAGGCCTGCGTAAACACCTCAGAGTACTGGATACAGCTTGCCGTAACAGGCCTTATTCTGGTGGAACTATCGCTCGTGTTTGCTGGTGAGCATGAAAAAGAAGTTCTCCCATTCTTGATAACGATTGCAGACCACCACACAGTCTTTGTACTGGCAGCACTCCTTAACGTCTTCGTAGGGGTGTTGCAGTACGTAATAGCGGTAGCGAAGTCGAGAAGTGTTCTTGCATCTGCATCTTTGCTTTTATTTTCATCACCTGTTTTCTCCATCACAATTCTCTTGGAACTTTTTGGAGTTTATTTAATTCAGGAAAGTCTTAAAGTTGCGGTAATAGGAGCTTTAGCGATTTTTACTGCCATGTTTACGGCGACATGGCTAACACTGAAAATCTTCGGCTACTCTCTCGACTCCTTTGAGAAAGCCGTTGAGAATACAAAAATTAAATCGAGAAAACCATTGAAAAACATCCTTTTCTGGATTTTCTGGGTAAATGCTGCTATCGTCGGATTCGGAATTTTCTTTGTCACCAGAATTTTACAAAGTTTTTTGTGAAGAGATATGAATGAGTAAGGATGTGGATGTAAAAAGCTGGAATGAAGAAGTGACGAAGTGGCTGGCAGTTGGGATGTGTTTGGCGATGTTAGGGATGGCTGTGATGCCTGCTGTACACCCCCAAAATTCAAATGTTGGCTATTTAGTGTGGTATTATCTAGGTGGATCCCAACTACCTGAACCGTGGGGAGGTGTTACAAATACGATTGCTACTGGTGCTGGAGGAGCATTAGGTGGATGGGCTGCAGCCCAACTCGGCGCTAGAATTGGGGGTACAGCTGGTGCATTTATAGCTGGTCCTGCAGGTGTTGCTATTGGTGGAATAGCGGGGGCAGCTTGAAATGAGCCGAAATTTAATTTATTTATTTATTTTAAATTTATTGATAGTAATACTTTTAATTCCGGCCATCTACTTGATACTCTGGTTTATTGCGAGTGAAAAAGAGATAGTAGAAAATGCTCAACCTATATTTGTTGGCATCAGTTTCAGCCTAACTTTTGCAATAATAAGCTATGCATATAAAAATAAGAGGACGTTAGAATGATTTATAAAAATAAGACTACTGTAATACTAATTGCATTAAGTACGGTTTCAATTATAATAGGATTAATGGCAGGATTTATTATTGAGTACAAGTATTATTATACTAAAAGTAATATAAATGATAATTTGAATCAACTAAATTTAAATACCAATAAAACCTTATTTTATTACTTACTTCTCCAGAACCTTAGGCTGATAGCCTTACTTGTGGTTGGTAGCCTTGTCTTTGGAAGCACAACTTTTGTGAATTTAGTGGCGAATGGTTTGAATTTCTCAATACTAATAATATTAGCAAACTTTTATGGAATCAATCTTAAAAATTTTATAGTATTAACCTTGCCCCATGCCATTTTTGAAATCCCCGCCATCATCATTGCAGGAGCAGCCGGTTTCAAAATCCCCTGCGAAATTGTGAGGTATTTGGCAGGTAAAAAAGAAACAATACTGACGAAAGAAGACGTAAAGGAGTATCTAACCCTCGCCTTAATCTCAGTCGTCCTAATCGTGATAGCAGCTTGGATAGAGGCGAATGTAACTCTAAATATAGCTAAAGCCATGCTCAATTCGACAAAAGGTACTTGAGGATTCGAGTGACTTAAATTGGCTAATGTTAAGCGAACTGCTTTTCTCAATTAGTCTTCTATTTGCATTCTCTGCCTAGTTTTTCTGTTCATTTACTTATTTAACTCCCAGATATTTTCTCGATATCCTCACTATCGCCCCAAAACCTCCTTTATCTTGTCCAGCGAATCCGGATTCTCCAAAGCAGAGGTATCACCAAGCTCTTGCTTTGCAACTACAGCCTTTATCAGCCTTCTCATTATCTTTCCACTCCTCGTCCTTGGCAGATCAGGAGTAAAAACAACTCTATCGGGCTTGAACGGCTTCCCAAACTCCTTGACAATTCTGTCTACAATTTCCTTCTCCAGATCTTCGGATGGAGAGTAGCCCGGCTTCAGAGTTACGAACACCCAAACAACCTCTCCCTTCAACTCATGTGGAACTCCTATGCACGCAGACTCTTGCACAGCAGGAATTGAGTTGACGATGGTTTCTATCTCCGCAGGCCCCATCCTCTTTCCTGCAACCTTTATGACGTCATCTGCCCTTCCAAAGAGGAACCAGAACCCGTCCTTGTCAACATAAGCCCAGTCTCCGTGGTACCACACCCCTTTCCATCTGCTCCAATAGGTCTTTATGTATCTCTCTGGATCTTTCCAGAAACCTCTTGTCATTGAAGGTGCAGGCTTCTTGCAGACCAAGTAGCCGATCTGCTGCCTTATAGAATTACCGGCATCATCAAATACATCCACATCCATCCCCAGTCCCGGATATCCGAGTGTTGTAGGCTTAAGAGGCATTGCTGGTGAAGGGAGAAGGAAGCATCCGAAAATCTCTGTTCCACCTGAGAGGTTTATGATTGGACATCTCTCCTCTCCAACAACCTTCAGCAGCCACATCCAGGTGTCGTGGTCTATCGGCTCTCCAGTGTTGCCCGTAGCCTTTAAACTGCTAAGATCGTGCCCCCTAACAACCTCATCCCCATATCTCTTCAGCAGCCTGTAAACAGTTGCCGAACCGCCGAGTTGTGTTATCTCAAACTCCTCGATCATCGCCCATATCCTGTCCTTCACCGGGTAATCCGGAGCGCCCTCAAAGAGAACGTGTGTGCCGCCAAGATGCTGACAGCCTATTATCTGCCAGGGCCCCATCATCCAGCCAATGTCGGTAATCCATAGAAATACGTCATCGGGCTTTAAATCCGTGTTGAAGAATATCTCCTTGCTGCTCTGCAGCATCACACCCGCATGGGAAAGCACCACGCCCTTTGGCTTACCAGTAGTTCCGGATGTGTAGAGTAGCAATGCAGGATCGTTTGGATCCATCTCAACAGTCTCGCACTTGCTGCTCTCCTTGATCTCATCCCAGTAAACGTCCCTCTCCTCCTCCATTTCCACCTCAGTGTTCGCTCTGTTCACGACAATAATTTTCTCAACCTTCGTTCCCTCCAGAGCTTTGTCCAGCTCTGGCTTTAATGGTACAGCTCTACCCCTCCTGTAGCTCGCATCTGCTGTAACAACAACCTTTGCATCTGAATCAGCAAGTCTCGTCTGAATTGCAGCAGAGCTGTAGCCGGAGAATATCGGCATCGCAATAGCACCTATCTTCATTGCCGCGAAAAGTGTCACAACGGTTTCAGGAAACATGGGAAGGTAGAGGGCTACAACATCTCCCCTACCCACTCCGTAAGCCTTTAAGGCATTCGCAAGTCTGTTCACATCCCTGTAAAGCTCAAGGTAAGTGTATTTCCTTACCTCCCCATCCTCTCCCTGCCATATGAATGCGAGCTTGTTCCTCTTCTTCCTGTGTCTGTCCAAGGCGTTATACGCCACATTAACTTTTCCTTTCAAAAACCAGTCCGTCCACTCAATCCCCTTGGACATGTCATAAACTTTCTCGTAAGGCTTGAACCACCCAACATTGAGCCACTCTACTGCCTTGCTCCACCACCACTCTATATCTGCAGTAGACTTCTCGACCATCTGTTTGTAATCAGAAAATCCCTCAGCATCCATGAAGGCCTTGACGTTGGACTCTTCAACAAGTTCCTTTGGCGGGTACCAAATAAAGCCCATTTTTTCACCACTCTCATTTTTAAAGTTTACACGCAAAAAGCTTTGCCCTCTCCAGTCAGCACAACTACCCTCACATTTTACCCTCTCCTTGCGTATTCTACGACCTCCTTTAACTCCACGAAGTCTCTGTTAATTGCATTAAGAGCTTGAGGGCGGTTGAATTTCGCCCAGAGAACTCTAGCCTCTTCTCTGTACTCCACTGCCGCCATTCTCTCACGTCCTGTAGCTCTTGGGCATTCCGAGGTTGAAACACTTTTCACGACACCCCAAGATATTAGCTAAAAATGGATTATGGCAGACTGACAGAAAGGAAGGTGATATAGTAAGGCACAAGCAGAGAGAAGACTATGCACTAAGAATACTTACCGATAAAAAGGGAAAGGTAATGAGTTAAGCAAGAAAGATCAACTTGTCGGAAGCAACAGCAATTCTCATATCTCCTCAACCAGAAAACTCTCACCATCTCTCTTAACCCTTACCCGCATTTCCCTGCTTCCGTCAAAACCCCTTTTTCTTAACTCGGAAAAGTCAGCTTTCTTCAGAAAGTCGAGGAGGAGTTCAAATTCTTCCACCATTCTCCTCTCCCTCTCCTCGTCTTCCTCTTTCAGCAGCTCCTGAACGAGTCTTTCGTATCTTCTTTTGGCAGCAGTTTCAATGCAGTGTCCGGCAAGATGAAGCACTACCTCCATCTGCCTCCTCCCATGCCACCTCCCATGCCTCTTCCCATTCCTCTACCGCCACCTCTACCCATTCCTCTACTCATACCGCCTGAAGGTAGGGTGATTCTCTCAAGTTTTTGTCAACGCGCTGGATTGCGACTATCCTTGCACAACTTGCTCCATTCCGCTGCAGATAGCCATCTGAAAAATCTGCCCCCAGAGTAACACCACCCTTCATTGCAGGCTCTGCCATCTCAGAGTGGCTGACCTCTGGGGGCTGTCCCATGTCCGGGTTGCCCCACAATCATCGTAAGGCTTTAGCCTCACTCCTGAGGGGACCTATCGACATGGTTTATCCCCGAGCTCGCAGAGAAGCTTCATCGTCGGCACTGCCACCTCAGCCTCTTCCCCGATCGGGGACATAATTAAGTTGACAAACTGATATTTAACTTATATCCTTGACTTTATCAAAAAGATTTCTCAATCTATCCTCTTTTCTGAAAAAAACAGCTGGAAATTCGGACTTCTCTATCACAGTTGTCCCATCAAAATCCAATTTTTTCTGACCGTCAGCAACGATAATGGCGTTCTCTGCTGATATTTCAACTTCCCTGTCTAATCCCACAACGTATGGTTTCCAGCCAAACCTGAAAGGTGCCAGCGGTATTAGAATTAAGCAGTCAAGATATGGTTCAACAACAGGTCCTCCGGCGGAGAATGCGTAACCTGTAGACCCAATCTGGGTTGCAATAACAAACCCATCACATCTTATTTTCTCCACTTCGACACCATCAATCTTAACTTTGACATCAATAAGTTTCGCAGGCTGTCTGTTAAGCACGGCAATTTCGTTGAGGGCGAGCAACTCTCTTTCAGCAGAACATTTTATTCTTGGGAAACTCTCTGTATCAAATTTTTCAACAGCATCTCTCAAAACTGTCTCGAAATTTTCAGGATTTGCATGTGTCAGTAAGCCAATCCTACCGGTGTTAATGCCAAATATGGGGGGACAGCGCCTCAGTTTTTGCAGAATTCTCAAAACTGTTCCATCTCCACCAATGCTGACTATGAAATCAAATTTCTCAAGCTCTTCTGAAGGTTGAGTGTAAGATACGGTTTCAACATCTAAACTGCTTAGATATCTCTCAACTCTTCTTACAAGCCCATCGGTCTTGTAAACGATAGCAGCCTTCATTTAATCAGCTCCAGTAGCTTTTTATGTAGTTCTTCATTAGCTGCAACGATCTTGAGTCTTTCCTGCATATCAAACTTTTTATTCCCCAAATCATCTCCATTGTCATCCGTGGTCTTTCCACCTGCTTTCTCAGCCACGAAAATACCTGCGGCAACATCATATATCCTGAGCATCCCATTTCTTCTGATATCAATAAAGCAATCAAAGGAACCTTCAGCAAAGAAGCACAGTTCTGTTGCAGCGCTACCGAATATCCTCATCCTCTTAAAAGGGTAATTTTTGTTGGGGTAATAGATGATTGCATTGCAGTAAATTGATTTCTCGTTACTCACCTTTACTCTTTCCCCATTTCTGTAAGCCCCTGTCGAGTCTGCGTAGTATTCATCTCCAGTTGCAAGGTTGTATACATAACCGAAGAAAGCATCCTTCAATCTGTTTGAGTCCGAGAAGCAAAGGCTTACAGAGTAGACGGGAATACCACGCGTTGCATTGAAAGTGCCATCAAGGGGGTCAAGGGCAATAAAGATGTCTCCGTCCCCAATAACTCCTGATTCTTCTGTAACAATTGTCACGGTCTCTCTCTTCAATATTGAGACAGCGATATCCTCTGCCACTTTGTCTGCCGCCTTTGTAGGAGTCCCATCTTGTCCCATCCCTACCGTCTCTCTCCTTTTGCTTAATGGCATTGAGGTCAAAGCCTTTCTAACATTCTCAGCAACAGCTCTCGAAAGCCTCAGAGCCACCTTTTCATCCATAATCAGAAAACTGTTCAGGGCAAGATATAGTTTACTAAAGCGTAAACCGCTGCTACTGTCATGGGTACAGAAAGATTGTCCTGAATGTAGTATCTTCCAACCCTCTCAATTCTCTCAGTAAGTGCGCCAGCGATGCAAGCAATTAGTGCTGGGAAGGGTTTTAGGAGAGACAAAGATGTGAAAAAAGGCAGTAAAATCATCGTCAAAGTTGCCAGAGCTCCAGAATGCCGAAATTTTAGCCTTTTTACAACACCTCCTACTCCATCTCCTAAAATTGAGACCAAAACAGCTGCAAAACAAGCTTCCATCGGGAAAACTATTGTGATGAGCAACGCCGCAATGCCAAAGTAGATGTAAGCTCCGATTTTCTTTTTTTATACTCTCTCACAACAAAGGAAAGAATTCCAAATCTCAGGCGAAAGAACTCAAAAATGGCCGAGAATGATAAAGCTACGATTATACCAAGAATCAGAATCTCTCTTCCAAAATATAGGTAGGCTGGAATGTAGGAAAGACCGATAAAGTGAATGGATTTTCGAATAAGCTCCTTTTTTAGCTCACTCAACTGATATCCTCTCTAACTGACTTGTTAGATTCCATATCATCGTCCTTACATGCATCGGAAGGTTGGGGTCTGCTGAGATGTCTTCCAGAACAGAAATAGCAGATGCGGCTTCGAGTGATAACTCATCTGTCGTTGTCAACTTTTCTTTTATCTCACTTGCCACTTTTCTAACATTTCTCGGGACGGTCTCGTCAAAGATGATTCTATCAAGCGTCTCCAGAACCTCTTCAAGCTCCTTCTTCGCCATACTCACCACCTCACAGAACTGCAAAGTTTTAATAGCTCGGAGACAAATTGATGTCGTGAGTGATAAAAAAATTTCGGAAAAAGACATTTCGAGTGCGGCAGAATTGCTTTATAAAGGAGCTAAAATGCTCGCATACCACTGCCCAGAGTGCAAAGTTCCACTGTTTGAAAGGGATGAAAAAATCTTCTGCCCCTTATGTGGAAGAGAAGCTATAATCGAGGGAGAACAGAATAAAAGAGAGTCAGAAGAAACTGCAAAACAGTCACAGCCAGAGGATGAATTAATTACCGAAAATACATTAAAACCAGATTTAAGCGAGAAAATCGAGCTTGCCATGTCAAAAATTTGCGAAATGATAGCGCAATCTAAAAGTGTTGAGGAGGTTAAAGAGCTCTCCGAATCGCTTGAGAGACTCGTGAAAGTGATGAAAGAACTGAAATAGAAAAATATTTTATTCTTGCTATATCTATTCGAATATGGATAGAGTGACGTTGACACTTGCCGTTGCATTGCTGATAATACTTGGCATTGCGGGGTACATAACACATGCTTTTGGTGCTGTAATGCTTCTGAGAGTTATACTCTTTATTGGATATCTGGGTCTTGCAGCTTTTTCAGCGTTCTTTACTGCACTGCTGCTCTACGCAAAATCAAGGTACTTCCTCCCGTCCTTCCTATCTCTCCTTGCTTCAGGCTACGCAGCTTACCAGTGCTATACTTGGCAGCAGCCCATGCATGTTGCCTACATTACCGCAGCATACATCATAATAATAGCTGCAGGGCTATGGTGGATTTCAGAGCCTGATTTGAGCATTTACGAAAGAATTAGAAGTCCACAGGCGCTTGAAAAGTCGGGGAGGTATAGGGCTGCAGCGAGAAAATATGAGAAGAAGCAGGAATACGCTAAAGCCGCAGAGTGTTATCTTCAGGCGGGACTGCAGGAATCGGCCGCTTGGTGCTACGAAAAAGCTGAAATGTATACTAAAGCTGCAGAAATCTACGAAAAACTTGCAGAGGGGAAAGGAGATAATTTTTACTGGAAGGAAGCATATGAGATGTATAAAAAAGCTGGAGAGACTGTAAAAGCTGCAAAATGCCTTGAGAGGTATGCAGAAGACGAACCATGGTTCTGGGAGGATGTGGCGAAGATTTACGAAGAGAGTGGGGATATTGAGAATGCGAGAAGGGCCTGGAAAGAAGCTCTGGAATACTACATCAAAGAGGCGGAAGAGGAGGGAGTCTTCTGGGAAGATGTAGCAAAGATATATGAGAAACTCGGTGAAGAGGACAAGGCAAGGGAAGCTATGCTTAAGTTTGCTGAATACTGCGAAAATGAGGCGAGGAGCAATCCTGCATGGTGGAAACATGTTGCTGAGGCTTACGAAACGCTGGGCAATTCAGCAAAGGCCAAGGAAGCGTTGGAGAAATATAATGAATATAGGCACCACCAACAATAGATTTATGATTAATTTCGTAAAATTTTTAACATCCTCATAATTTTTCACTCTATGAGCAGCATACTTGGTATTGAAGGGCAAAATATACGAGAGACGGATGGAAGCGGCATAAACAGAATATGGGTGAAGCATTACGATGAGGGTGTCAGGGATAAGCTCGACTATCCCGTAATGCCTGCCTACAGGATTCTTGAAATTGCCGCTGAAAAATATGGAGACAAAGTTGGAACCATATTTTTAGGAAACCAGATTACGTACAAGCAGGCAAAAGATGCCTCGGACAAGGTGGCTGCATTCCTTTTCGATCTTGGTCTTGAGAAGGGTGACAAGGTAATTTTTGCTCTACCCAACACACCTCACGCTGCACCGATAATGGCAGGGATTCTGAAGGTAGGAGGAACAATAGTGCAGTGCAACCCTCTTTACACCCAGAGAGAGATGAAGTTCCTCGCAGAAGACAGCGGTGCTAAGGTAATGTTCTGCATGGATATGATGTACTCCAACGTCTCTCCTCTTCTCGATGATGGTACTCTCGAAGCGGTGATTACATGCAGCCTTCAGGATTACATGGTTGGCGCTGCGATGCCTGACCCACCTGAGAAGAGAAAGGGGCTTTACTCATGGAAAAACGTCATGGAGGCTGAGAAAACAGACAAGAGGGCTGAAATCAACCCCAAAGAGGACGTGGCTATGTTCCAGTATACTGGAGGAACAACGGGTTTTCCCAAGGGCGTGATGCTCACACACTTCAACATTGTCGCCAATGCTTATCAGGCAGCGAACTGGGATCCCAAAGCCTCTTCTGCTGATGTTGGGATTGGCATGCTTCCTGTTTTCCACAGCTATGGAATGACGATGATGAATGTTGGGATTCTTGTTGGAGCCACAATCATCCCAATGCCCGACCCGAGGAACTATCCGATGGCCCTTCAGGCGATTCAGACTTTCAAGGTTACAACTCTCTCTGCTGTGCCGACGATGTACATCGGAATGCTGAAGCTTATTGAGCAGAACGGCTACGATTTGAGCTCTCTAAGAATCTGCACGAGTGGTGCCGCTCCACTGCCCATAGAGGTAAAAAGGAGGTGGGAAGAGCTGACAGGAAAGAGGATTGCTGAAGGCTACGGACTGAGTGAGACTTCGCCCATAACACACTGCAACCCGCTCTATGGCTTGAATAAAGAAGGTAGCATAGGTGTACCATACCCGGACACCATCGCCGTAATCGTTGACGATGAAGGGAACATACTCCCGCCTGGGGAGGTTGGAGAGCTTGTGATCAGAGGTCCGCAGGTCATGAAGGGATACTGGAATCGCAAGGAGGAGACTGAAAAAA
>JAPDIX010000004.1 GCA_029259345.1 Archaeoglobi archaeon | reverse complement strand
TCGTGGAGTTCCTTTAAAATTTGGAAGGTTCTGTCTGTTGATCTATCATCAACAAAAATTATTTCATAACTTTTTCCGTTTTTGGAGAGAACTTCTTTTAACTCTCTGTAAAGAATTCGTATGTTCTCCTCTTCGTTATAAACTGGAATAACTACTGAAAGTTCAACTTCATCCATTCGACCTGCCTCCTGAGACCTTCTTTAATATTTATTTCTGGCTTCCAGCCAAGCAATTCTTTTATTTTAGTCGTGTCAGCCAGTGTATCTCTTACATCTCCTTTCTGGGTTTCGACATATTTTATTTTGGATTTTTTGCAAGTAATCTCTTCAAGAAGCCTAATCAAATTGTTTAAACTTACCCTGCTTCCACCGCCAACATTCAATATTTCTCCAACCAAATCCGATTTTGCTGCGAGGATGTTAGCTTCAACAACATCATCAACGTAGGTAAAATCTCTTGTTTGATTTCCGTCCCCGTAAACAATCAATTCCTCATTGTTAAATATTGCTTTAATGAACTTGTGTATTGCCATATCTGGCCTCTGTCTTGGCCCATACACTGTGAAATATCTCAGAGAAACTGTTGGAACTCCGTAATTTTTCCAGTAAAGATAACACATATTTTCTGCTGCCAGCTTTGTTACCCCGTAAGGTGATATGGGTTTAACCTGTAAGTTTTCGCTCATCGGTATCGAAACGTCCCCGTAAACAGACGATGACGATGCATAGACGAATTTTCTAATCTTTACACCTTTATAATATTCAAGAAGTTTTTGAGTTGATAGAATGTTGTTTTTTACATAAGTATCAAAGTTTTTACCCCATGACGCTCTAACTCCAACCTGTGCTGCTTCATGGAAAACGAAATCGACTTTTGGAAATTCGTTTAATTCCATAATATCTTTATCAATTAAAGTGAAATTAGGGTGATTAATAAAAGACTCTATGTTTTTATTTTTTATCTCTCTTGGATAATAATCTGTAAAACAATCGATTCCGATTACTTTGAACTCTTCTTTAAGCAATCTTTCAACTAGGTGTGACCCAATAAAACCTGCACACCCCGTAACTAAAACCTTCATATTATCTTCACTGACGTCAACTAGTTTTTAAATTTATTCTTTATTCTCTATCTCAAGGCCAACTCGACATTAACCTCCAATAATTTAGCTTGTTAGCTATAACTAATACCCCTTCCCATTGTAAAGCAACCATAGATTGGAGCTAAATTTCAACCTCTATCTTTTAGCTTACCTTCATAAGTTTAAACCATTCGATTGTATTCTTTAAACCTTCTCTAAGTTCAACTTTAGACTCCCAATTCAAAAGTTTTCTTGCTTTACTTATATCTGGACACCTTCTTCTTGGATCGTCAGGTGGCAACGGGTGAAACTCCAGTGGAGAATTTGAGTTCGCTATTTTTTTAACAATCTTAGCCAGCTCCAAAATTGTCGTCTCCTCTGGATTGCCTGTATTAACAACCTCTCCCTTTGCAGAATCAAACCAAGCTAATCGCAATAACCCTTCAATCTGGTCGGTTACATAGCAAAAACTTCTAGTCTGCTTTCCATCCCCAAAAATTGTTATTGGCTTGTTGTTCAGAGCCTGGTGAATAAACCTCGGTATGACTCTTCCATAAACTCCATCCGCTCTCATTCTTGGTCCATATGTATTAAAGATTCTCGCTATCCTTACATCCAAGCCGTGCTGTCTAGCATAGGACATGCACGTAGCTTCTCCAGCCCTTTTCGATTCATCGTAGCAACTTCTTATACCAATCGGATTTACATTTCCGTTGTAAGTTTCAGGTGTTGGAATTATCTGGGCGTCACCGTAAACTTCACTGGTTGAGGTGAAGAGGAATTTTGCTCCGTGTTTTTTCGCTATTCCCAATGAGATCCAGGTGCCCAAAGTATTTGCTTTTATAATCTGGATGGGGAACTTGTCAAACTCCAAAGGAGATGCCCTTGATGCTAAATGCATAACAACATCTATTTTCTCGTCAAAATGTATTGGTTTGGAGATGTCGTGTTTGATAAACTTAAAGTTCTCCAGACCTAACAGATGGGAAATGTTTTTTTCTAAGCCGCTTGCAAGATTATCCAGACATATCACTCTGGCGTTTTGCTCGACTAAAACGTCGCACAACCAAGAACCGAGAAAGCCAGCTCCACCCGTCACCAGTACAGTCTGGTCTTCAAAGTTTATATTTTTCAAACTCCTAAGTATTTCTTTTATTCCTTCCTGAATTACGTCCTTTTTGTCCATACTACACCTCTATCGACCTTATTAGCTCCCTTATACCCTCTCCCACCTCTGCATCATCCAGAGCCATCTCAATATTGGCTTTGAGCCAGTCCAGTTTGTTCCCTATATCGTATCTCTTACCTTTGAAAAGATAAGCATACATTCTTTCCTTTGTATTTAGAATTCTCATAGCATCTGTAAGCTGAATCTCCCCTCCTTTTCCAGGTTTCGTTTCCCTAATACACTCAAAAATCTCAGGTGTTAGAATATATCTGCCCAGAATTGCGAGAGTTGATGGAGCTTCATCGATACTCGGTTTTTCAACCAAATCCTCGATTAGGTATACAGAATCTTCAACCTCTCTACATTTCACAATACCATATAAACTGACTTTTTCCAGAGGGACTTCTTCTACTGCAACAACCGATGTTTTGTATTTTTTGTATACCTGAATTAGTTCTTTTGTGCACGGAGGGAATGTTATCGTGTCCCCCAGCAACAGAGCGAAGGGCTCATCGTCAACAAAAGCTTCAGCATACTTAACCGCATCACCCAGCCCTTTTTGCTCTCTCTGCCTTACAAAGAATATGTTCACCTCATCAAGAATTTTATCCAGCTCTTCAGTATACTTGTCTTTTTTCGGCAAGTCGCTCCTATCAAAATGATCCTCGATCGCTCTCTTCCCTTTACCTGTAATAATAAGTATATCCCCAATCCCCGAATAATAAGCTTCCTCAACCACATACTGGATAACTGGTTTGTGAACAACAGGAACCATTTCCTTAGGCTGAGCTTTAGTTATCGGGAGCATCCTTGTACCATAACCGGCTGCAGGAATCACTGCTTTTTTAACCCTCATTTACCAACACACCCCTTCGTAAATTCTGGCATCCCTTTTCGCCTTTTCAATTCGGCGACCATCTACAACAACATGCCCATTATAATCTAGATTTTTAAATTCTTCCCATTCTGTGACAATTAAAACCGCATCAGATTTTTCAAGCACTTTTTCAGCAGATTCAGCGTAGATTAACTGGGGAAAGAGCTCTCTGAAATTGTCCATGGCTTTTGGGTCGTATGCAATTACTTTAGCACCCTCCTCAAGCAAGCTCTTAACGATTGGTATGGCTCTACTCTCTCTTATGTCGTCGGTATCGGGTTTAAAGGCCAAACCTAATATGCCAATCGTTTTTCCCTCCAAATTTGTGATGTGTTTCTTCAGTAACTCTATTAGCTTCAAAGGTTGCCTTTCGTTCACATCAATGACTGCCTTAAGGAGTTTTGGATTTTCACCCAGTTCTTCTGCTTTTGCGATGAGCGCCTTAACATCCTTAGGAAAACAGCTCCCACCAAACCCAATTCCAGATCTGAAAAAGGAGGGATTGATTCTGTGATCAAGTCCAACACCTTTGAAAACATCATAAGCGTCTATACCGAGTTTTTTGCAAATATTGCCTATTTCGTTGGCGAACGAGATCTTTGTTGCGAGAAAAGCGTTGCTTGCGTATTTAATCATCTCCGCTGTTTTAATATCTGTAATTAGCTTGGGACATTTAAAGGGAAAATAAAATTTCTCCATGATTTCCTTGGTCTTTTCGTCTTTAACCCCTATTACAATTCTATCTGGATTAAAGAAGTCTTCAACAGCGTTACCCTCTCTAAGAAATTCCGGATTCATTGCAAGTCCAAAATCTTTGAATGCTTCTTTGCCCGATTCTTTTTCGATTATTGGTTTTACAACTTCCTCTGTTGTGCCCGGCACTACGGTGCTTTTAACAACTATAACATGGAATTTGTCTTTCTCTTTCAAAGCATTTCCAATCTCTGTTGCTGCTGACTTGATGAAAGTCAAATCGATTGAACCATCTTCTTTGGAAGGTGTTCCAACGCAGATGAATGTGGTATCTGTTTCAGTGATGGCTCTGTAATTGGTTGTGGCCTTGTATCGCCCCTTGGTCTTCTTCATTAGTTCTTCAAGTCCCTTTTCAAATATAGGTGGCTTTCCAGAGTTTATATCCCCTATTTTTTCCTCATCCAGATCTATAAACGTAACTTCGTGGCCCAACTCGGCAAGACTAATCCCTGTTATCAAACCCACATAGCCAGATCCGATAATTGAAACCTCCATACGTTTTTATGCTTTACAGACTTGTTATTAATTGTTTCTGTAATATTATTAGGAGATGTTTGTTGCTCAATAAAATTGAAGCTTAGGAGCGGGAGAGAGGCTGCGAAATGACAGGTCGAGAAATATGGCGAAGATCTGCGAGGAATGGGATAAATCCGTTAGATAGCATAAGTTTCAGGTGATGTGGGAAAGACCATAAACTCTTTAATCGCTCTGGCCAATCAGGGATGATGAAAATAGCCATATCAGGTAAAGGCGGTGTGGGTAAAACGACTCTCGCGGCAACTCTCGCCCATCTCTTTGCAAAAGATGGCTACAGAGTTACAGCGATAGACTGCGATGCTGACATTAACCTGCCATCAGCGCTTGGTGTGAAGCAAAAACCAAAGCCACTGTCGGAACTCCACGAAATAATAGAGAAGAGAGTTGTCGGACCGATGGGGATGTATAAACTGAATCCAAAGGTTGATGATATCTTTGAGGATTATTCCGTTTACAATGAAGATGGTGTTAGAGTTTTGGTGCTTGGGACAATTGAGAAGGGTGGAGAAGGATGTTTTTGCCCTGAAAATGCCTTTTTGAGGGCTATACTCAGGCATGCGATTTTCAAGCGGGAAGATGTGCTGATTTTGGATATGGAAGCCGGAATTGAGCATCTCGGAAGAGGGACTGCGAGAGGCGTTGATCTGCTTATTGCAGTCATCGAGCCCGGAACAAGAGCCGTTGAGACCCTTGAGAGAATAGAGAAGCTCGGGAAGGATATAGGGATAGAGACGATTTCGGTTGTCGTGAACAAGTTCATAGGGTCAGAGAAAGCAAAGGAGTTGATTTCGGGGATAGGATATCCGATTCTTGGTGTTATTCCCTACAACCAGTGTTTTATCACCGCTGACCTTGAAAACATCCCGCCCTACAAGGTTTGCGACTTGAAACCCTTTGAGGAGATAAAAAGAAAGATTGAGGAGTTAGTAAAATGAAGCTGGGAGTTGTGACGAGAAAGGGGAAGAGAAGGGAAGACATAAGAATGTTCTCCCAGTTTTTTGAGGTAAAGGTGTATGAGCTTCCAGAGGAGCTTCCTGGGCTGATAGATGATCCTAATAGGTTTTTGAAGCTCCCAGAGGATTTTGACGTGGACATGATAGTTTCATTCGCCGCTCACCCTGACATCAACCTTGAGCTGATAAAACAGGCTGCAGAAGCGGGTATAAAGCTTATCATAGTATCAGGAGGTACAAAGGGAGGGGCATACAAACAGTTGAAGGAGGAGGGAGAGAGGAGGGGAGTGAAGGTTGTGTGGGAAGAGATTTGCTGTGCAACTCCTAAGGTGGAGGATGAAAAGATGAGGGAGTTTTTTGAGCATTTCGGCGCTCCGGAGGTCGAGGTTGAGATTGAAGGTGGAAAAATTAAGGATGTTAAAGTGAAAAGATCAGCATTTTGCGGAGCAACATATTATGTTGCCGAGAAGATTAAAGGAGTAAGTCTGGAGGAGGCTCCAACCAAGGCGGGATACTACACACAGATTTTTCCCTGTTTAGCCTCCAGAGGGCATGACGGAGGGATTCACAAGGCTGCGAGAGCCCACAAGAGGGCAGTGGAGAAAGCCATTGAGAGGGTGCTAAGTTAGCCATTCCGTGATGTACTTTATCGAGATCCCAAGGATAAGGAAGGAAAGAAGAATTCTCAATTTTCTCTCCTCAATTCTTCTCTGAAGTTTTGAGCCGAGGAAGATGCCCAATGCCCCTCCTATTCCCATTGCCACTCCATTAGTGAGATCTGGAGGGTAACCCAAGGATGTGTAGGAGACTATGCAAAAAGCAGATGCAGCAAAAGTTCCAATCAGGTTTGCACCGGCTATGGCTTTGATTTAGGATTGGAGTCATTAGTGCCCCGCCACCAACTCCGTAAGCAGAGGCAATAATCCCGATAAAGAAGGAAGTAAGCGTTACAGCAACAGGACTGAAAGCGAAGTTGCTTTCGGCAAATTTGAATTCCACTTTTGTAAAAGAAGCTTTTAAAACCTCAGCATCTCCCTCAATCCGCTTTGAATTTGAAAAAAGCAGTCTCATTCCAAGATAGAGCAGAACTAAGGCGACGAAGAGTTTGAAGGTTTTAACATTGCTAAGCAAAGTCACTCTGAGAAGAGAACCGAGGTATATTCCGGGAAGATAGCCAGTAACGAGAGAGATAGCGAGTGATGAGAGGAACCTCCGCTCCCTCCAGAAGTTAAATGCTCCTCCCGGAATTGATATAATGTTATAGAGAAGATTTGTGGAGTTTGCAACCGGAGAAGTTACGCCAAGAACACTGATTTGGAATGGCAGAAGCAAAAAAGCTCCCGTAACTCCGGCAGGAGAGCACGTAAGACCTATGACAAAGGCGGCAATGAATGGTAGGAGTATGATTTTCTTTTTTGAGGAGACTATAAAGAGTTTACCAAATCCAGGTTCGAAAACACAAAGGTAAATTTAAATACAATACCGGGAAAACCGAGTTCGTGGAGAGTCAGGAAATCGAAGTGATTAAGCTTCTGGAAGAAAATGGGAGAATGAATGTGGAGGAGATTGCAGAAATTCTGGCACTTCCCAAAGAGAGGGTGGAGGAGATAATCAGAAAACTTGAAGATGAGGGAGTCATTCTTAAATACAAGGCTATAATAGACTGGGAGAAAGTTCAAGAGGATTTTGTGTATGCCTTGATAAACGTAAAGGTTTCTTTGACAAGGGAGAAGGGATACGATGATGTGGCAAAGAGAATCGCAAAGTTCCCCGAAGTTCACGCTGTAAGGCTCGTCAGCGGTGAGTACGATTTTCAGGTTGTTGTCAAAGGCAAGAGTTTGAAGGATGTAGCCTTCTTCGTTGCGGAGAAAATATCAACAATCCCTGAAGTGAGAGACACCGTCACCCATTTCGTGCTGAGAACTTATAAGGAAGAGGGAGTAAACCTTTTTGAGGATGAAGAAGACAGGAGGCTTGCCTTTGTCCCGTAGAGTTGCAAAAAAGGTTGAAGAGCTGAAGCCATCGGGAATACGGAGGTTTTTCGACTTAGTTGCCGGAAGGGATGATGTAATAAGCCTCGGGGTTGGTGAACCCGATTTCCCGGTGCCTTGGAGGATTAGGGAGGAGATGATATACTCTCTGGAGAAGGGTTTCACATCTTACACCTCTAACCTCGGTTTGCCGGAGCTGAGAGAGGGTATCGCAGAGTATTACACGAGATTTGGTGTCAGAGCTTTGCCAGAACAGATTTTGATTACCACTGGTGTAAGTGAGGGAGTTGATCTGGCAGTCAGAACGCTGATTGAGCAGGGAGATGTGGCCTTAGTTCCAGAGCCATGCTATGTCAGCTATAAACCACTTGTGGAGATATGCGGCGGGGAGGTTGTTACAATACCAACAGTTCCAGATTTCAAGCTCACGTATGAGGTGCTCGTGGAGTATGCTGATACAAAGGCAAAGATTCTGGTTCTGAACTACCCCGCAAATCCTACGGGTGTGAGCTACTCGAAAAAAGAGCTTGAGGAGATAGCTGATGCTGTTAATGAGATGGATATGGTTGTCTTATCAGACGAAATCTATGCTGAACTGACCTATACGGGCAGACACGTTTCCATTGCCTCGCTTAATGGAATGGAGGACAAAGTTGTAGTGCTCAACGGTTTTTCCAAAGCCTTTGCGATGACTGGAATGAGGGTTGGCTACGTTATCGCTCCACCAGACATCCTTACCGGAATGCTGAAGATACATCAGTATTGCATGCTTTGTGCTCCGATAACCGGTCAGATCGGGGCGATTGAGGCTTTGAAGAGTCTGGACGAGGTTGACAGGATGCGGGCGGAGTATATGAGGCGCAGAAACTTCGTGGTTAAAAAACTGAGCGAAGTCTTTGAGCTGAGAAAACCCGAAGGAGCGTTCTACGCATTCCCCAAAATTTCTTCATCAGGAATGTCGAGCGAGGAATTTGCAGAAGGACTGTTGATGAAGAAGAACGTAGCAGTTGTTCCCGGAAATGCCTTTGGAGAGTGTGGAGAAGGATATATAAGGATGGCTTATGCAGTTAAATTTGAGAAGCTTAAGGAAGCAATTGAAAGGATAATTGAATTTGTTGATGAGTATGGCAAGGGTTAAGGTAAAGCTGTTTGCCAACTTCAGAGAGGCGGCAGGAGTAAAGGAAATTGAAATTCAATCTTCAAATGTAGGGAAACTGCTTGATTCACTCGTCGAGAAATACCCGAAACTGAAAGACCTTTTCTACGAGGAAGGGAAATTGAGAGATTATGTTAATATAATGGTCAACGGTAGAAACATCAGAGGAGATACAAGATACAAGCTGAAAGAGGGCGACGTTGTGGCAATTTTCCCGCCCGTAAGTGGGGGTTGAGTTTTGAGATAAATTTTTTATTGTTAAACCAGTAACATACTTCAGTATGGACAGTAAGGGCGTATCTCCCCTGATCGGATTTGTTTTGCTGCTTGCAATAATTATGGGATTCATAGGCATTGTCCAATCCAGCTGGGTTCCTGAGTGGAATAAGGCTGTTGAAGCGGAGCATTTATCAGATCTTGAGTCTGAGATTTCAGAAATCCCGAAAATCATGTTTATTTCTGCCACTACTGGAAAGCAGGGAGCTGTGAGCGTAGATGCAGGTTGTGAATACCCGAGCAGAGTATTTTTGATAAATCCACCTACGGCATCAACAACTTTAACGGCAGCCCCTCTCTGGATTAATATTACATTTAATGAAACACTCCCCAATGGGAACACATTTCATTATACAAATAATTTTTCCACGCACGCTATCATCATTCAGCCGAATTATTTTTACATCCAAAGACCAGAAGTAATTATTGAGCACTCAGCCATCGTTAAAGCAAGCGAAAACTCGGTGATTGATGTATCCTCGCCAATCTCCTTTGCAAAAAATAAAGTTCATCTTTTCATCTTAAATTCTACCTTCAGCTCCATCTCATCAACTCGCACTCTAAGTCTTCACTTTAACCCTGTATCTTATGGTGGAGAGGTTTTTGTTGAGAATACAACGATAACAATAAAAGTGCTAGATGAAACTTTTAACTGGTGGAACAACACTTTGAAGGATATTTTTGGAGCAGGCAACGTTACGGCAGATGAAAGCAGCAAAGAAATCGCCATTAAGCTTTACAATTCAACGCTGAGTTTGAGTTACTTGATAGCTCAGGCTTCGAGTGGTGGGAGTGTTGAGGTAAGCTCGGAGACCGCACCATATCGCTTGCAGCCATTATCTGAATCCAATTATACAGTCTATAAGGGGACAACGATACCCTTAGGTGTTAGAGTGGTGGACAAATTCAACAATCCTGTCAGGAACGTGAATGTCAGCATAAACGACTCCTGCCATGACATACTAACTAAAACCACCAATGATAAGGGGGAAGTTTGGTACTACTTCTCGGCTGACAGTCCTGGCACGTGGAGAGTGGAGTTTAACGTGTCTGATGATAATGTTTCTTATGAGATAAATGTTTCAGGCAGGGGCTTTTGGATTTCATTCCGTCCAGTGGTTAAGGATTCGGTTAACGCCTATTATGGTCCTATTGATGGAGTTATTGACTCATCACCACCATCTTCATTGAGCCCAAGCGTTTTAATTAATGACGGTGAGTGGAAGAAGTACGACTATTATGAATTATTGATGACTGCGGACAATGACGGAGAGTATCTAGAGGTAGAAACAATTGCTGATTTGGAAAATCACGAGAATCATGCTTCCCAGTTGTTTGAATTTAATGTTGGAGATGTGCAGACGAGTAAATTAAATTTCGTGTGGAATGGTTATGCTTACTTTTGGAGAAAGAATAACTGGAATGATGGAGTAGTTTTGTATGTTTGGAACGGAAGTGGCTGGGAGTATCTCTGCAATACGACATTAAGTGACGAAGTATGGTTAGCGTGCGAGAAGAGTGGTGATTATGTGGATAAAAAAAAAGGAAAAGTGTATGTGCTGGCTGTTCAGGATAATTGGGAAGCTGATTATACTAGGTACTCTCATATCTACACCGACTACATAGAACTTGATTTGTTTACTTAACTAAACCCCTCCATTCTACATCTCTACAAGTATAACTTTCCTGACAACTCCACTTACCTTTATTAAAACTTGGAGGATAGGATGTAAAACAGTAGTTGAAACAAATCACCTAATACTCCCAATCTTAGCTGCAAGCCTTGCCAGAACCTCCTTCCTTTTCGCCTGAACAAACTTTATCGAACCGACAACCAGATGTCCCCCTCCATCCACCCCGGCAACTATTTCTTCCCGCAACTCCTGAACAAGTCTGGGAATGTCAAGTTCAACTCCTTCACTCCTGATCACAGCAAAATCTGGGCCGTAGCCAATTGTCACAAGCCTGTTGTATTTCTGCTTTAACCTGTCATGCACTTCTCCCGTAAGTTTTCCCGGCGGGGGAAACGTGAACTTCTTGGCATAGTTCTCCACGTCAAGGGCTGCGAGGGCTATACCGTTGGGTAGCAGCTGAACCTTTACACCGTCCATCGCGGTTTTAACCTGCTCCTCTATTGCCTCCTTTGCATATCCAGAGAGCATCTCAACAAATCTAACATGCCTGTCCTGCCTGCCAAAGCCGAGAATCTCATTTATAATCTGGCTTGCTGACCTAAATCTCAGATAGAATCCCTCATACTCTACTGCAAGGGCTATATCTGCAAGCTCTTCTCTACTCCTCCCGGAAAGATCGATGTACTTTTCCACCTCACCTTCAGCCCTATCACCCACAACACTGATAGCAGCAAGATGTTTCATGTCAGTATCGGAGATCATTCTGGCAATCTCAACGCAAAGAATGCCAGAGGTGTAGTTGCTGTCTCCACCAACCTTGTAGGGGTTGACGTGGTAGAGCAGGTAGCGATCCACCTCCTCGTCGGGAAAGTGGTGGTCTATTGTTATAACATCTGCTCCGAAGAGCAGAAACTGCCTTATTGCCGGCACATCCTCCACTCCCGAACCGTTATCCACCAGCACGACGAGAGGAATCTTATCTCCGTACCTCTCAATGTCCTCAAGACTCTCGTGGAGATCCCTCACAACATCTTCAAGCTCGTAAAAGGGTGCTCTTGACACCCTTCTTTTAACCAGATAATATTTCGCATCGCTGTCCGAGTGAACTCTCTCAACCAGATCAATCAGCGCTTTCTCGAGAGCAACCCCTCCACATGTGCCATCGGCATCCCAGTGATGCCTTATGATTACAGGTCTCGACTCGTAGATGGCCCTCTTTAGCTCCTTCGCAACTCGGAGCATTTCATCTTTAAGCGCCTCAAGAACCTCGCTCTCAACAAGAAAGCCCTTGAATTCTGGCTCGCATGCTCTCTCTATCTCCTCCTGAATTCTCTTTCTAATCTCATAAGCTTCCTCTCCGAGCAGTTTTTCCATCTCGAGAATCTCTATCTGAAGCTTCGTCTCTTTCCTTTTTACAATTCCCACAACCCTCACAACATCGTCAACTCTCACCTCTGGGTAAGCCCTCTCTCCCCCCTCGAACGCTGCAGCATTTACACTCGCTTTGCCATCGAGAAGTGTGAAAATTGTTGGCCCTCCTGTCAGCTTGATGTGGGTAACCATCCCCCTAACCTCGACCATCTTGCCAGTGTAGTTCTCAAGCTCCGAGATGTCAACCCTCTTAACGTCCTTTGAAACGTCAACAACCGCAAAACCGTCCATTCTAACCGGCTTCAGGTTTATATCTCCACTCAACCCTATCCCGGTAACCTGAACAAGAACATCGTCATCCTCGCTGAATTCGAATCCCCCGAGATTTTTGCGGTGGATCAAACCCCTAAGCCTTTTGTTCAGGTTAACAAAAACACCAATATCGGTAACAGCGGATACCTTTCCCGTATAAACCCTGTTGATTCTGACATCCTCGAGTCCACAGCTATTGCTTAGCCTGTATGCATGGGGCTTCTTCCTGCATGATGGGCAGAGCTCATGATTGCCAATCACCTTCGCCCCGCATATCTTACATTTCCCTGCCTTCCCTGATCCATTACACTCTTTACAAACCTGCATTATCTTAACCCTTCCTGTCCCCTTGCAAACCCCACAGATTCCATCCATAAACATTTTTATCTGCTCATCTGTAAGCTCTGCTGTCAGCTTTGGATCAAAGCTTTTCGCCTTTCCCGTGCCGCTGCAGATTTCACATGCCTTCTCTATCTCGATGTAACCTTTGCCATCACAGGCATTGCATTTCATTGTTTCAGAGAGTTATGAGTGGGTTAATAACATTATCCGGATTGCTGTGATAAAGGCAAAAAACGCGACAGCAATGGCGCTCAGCACCTTAAACACCCTGACACTCTCCCAAACGAGTGATATATCTGCATCTCTGCCCGGAAGCATGTAATGGCCGGGCTTTTCGAGTTTCACACCAAGAACGTAAGACATGGCAGCAATTGTGCATCCATTCAGCTTGACATTATTTTCTAAGCCATACCTTACCGCCCCTCTTTTCATCAACTCAAAAAATACTAACGAAAGTCTTGCAGGCAAAAAGTTCAGAATATCGTCAATCTTTGCAGCAAACTTGCCAAAATGCTCATACCTCCCAACCCTATACCCAATCATAGCATCGCAAGTATTCACAGCCTTGTAAAACATAGCACCTCCAATCCCAAAAATTGAAAAATAAAAGAGTGGAGAAACAACACCATCAACATAGTTTTCAGCCACCGATTCTATCACAGCAGAACAAAGCTGCCCCTCATCCAGTTCTGTAGCATCTCTGCTCACAATCTGCTGGACTGCATTTCTGTCAATTCCATCCCTCACGCACCTTTCAGCGTGTGATATCATGCTTTTGATAGATATTGCAGAAAAAAGAAGATAAGAATGCCACAAATAGTTCCAGGGCTGAGGAATTGGAAGAAATACAAGTATAAGGGAGAAAAAAGCTACTGTAAGTGTTGAAAATATCCCATAAACGAGGTCGGCAACAGGATTTGTAATTTTAAGTTTTTCAAAAAAGGAGATGAGTTTACCGAACCAGAAGACTGGATGAATGGCTAAGGGCGGCTCGGAGATTAAGACATCGAGAAGAACTGCAAGCAGCAAGACCAATACTTCCATTGAGGAAAAGGGTTACATCCGTTAGAAAAATTTAATCATGAACTGGCAACAGCACTGGCTAAGTGTCTCTCTATTATATCCTTCAGTCTCCTCCTCGTGAATGGTTTCTCTACCACCTCTTTCGCTCCTGCAGCAAGCATGTCTTTGCCTCTACTTCTGGCAAAAGCTGTCAGACCAATTACTATGGCTTTAGGATCAATGTTCACAATCTCTTTTGTAGCCTCGACTCCATCCATTTGGGGCATTGAAACATCCATCAGGACGAGGTTAGGGCGAATTTTTTCATACAGTCTGATTGCTTCATATCCGTTGGTAGCCTCGATTATTTCGTAGTCCTTCAGCATCACCTTAATAATTTCTCTTATGCTGTCATCATCATCAACTATCAACAATCTGGTTCTCATTATTACTACTATTGTAGACACAACTTTAAAAGTTTTTTCATTTAAAATCAAGAAACATCAGAGTACCAAATCCAAAACCCTTCCGAGCCTCTCATCACATTCCAAAGCTTCAGTCCCCCTGAGATAAACCTCCTTTGGAAACACAGCCTTGAAACCCTCGTAGGGTGTCCAGCCACATTTTGAGTGGAGCATTTCACTCCTTATCTCCACAACATCTCTCAAGTCAAAAACGGCAAAATTCGCAAAGTTTCCAACCTCAATCTCCCCGTAACCTTTAAAACCGAAAATTCTCGATGGGTTTTCAGCTATCTTCTCAACAAGGTCTTTGAAACTGACAATTCCTTCTTTCGCGAGGAAGACGAAAATAGGATATATTGTCTCCACACCCGGAAAACCCGGTGCACCGACCTTTTTGTCCTCAGGTGTGTGGGGCGCGTGGTCTGATGCAAGGATATCGGCATTATTGAAATTCCTCAGCAACCACTCAGCTTCGTGTCTGCTCCTAAGGGGTGGATTTACGTTTACGGCATCTCCAAGTCTTGCATAGTCATCAACGGAAAGAAGAAGGTGATGGGGAGTTACTTCAAAGGTCGAAGCGCTTTTCATTATCTTTTCTGCAGAATCTCTGGTGGAAATGTGGCAAAAGTGAAATCTTGAAATCTTCAAGGCATTCTCAACAGCCCTAATCTCTGCCTCTCTGCTCCTGAACCTAAAGTTTGGAGAACCGGGTTTGACAAATTCAGGATCCTCTGCATGAAGCGTAATTAAGTTTCTGACTTTCCCCGCAACTTTTTTGAGAGTTTCGTAGTCAATTTGCAAATCCTCATTATTGTGCTGGATGAAGACCTCCCCAACTGCTGGAAGATGGTATTTTTGTGTGATTTTCTCCACTATCTCATCAATCATGCTGAAATTTGAGTTTGTTAGGGCGAGATTCAGAGAGTAGTCAACAAAGACTTTTTTCCTTGCCCTCTCCATCCTCCCGAAATAAACATGCTCTGAGTCAACAACGGGCTTAGTGTTCGGCTGATCAACAACCAAACAGATTCCTCCATGCAGTGCAGCCTCTGTTCCCGTCTCTAGCGTCTCCTTGTATCTTTCATCAAAGTCCCTCAGGTGGACGTGGACATCAATTCCGGCAGGTAAGATTATGCCTCTAACCTCTCTTCCATTGACAAGCTTACCAATTCGCTTAATTCTTCCCTCCTCGACCTCAATTCCGGCTTCAACGAACTCTCCTTTGTAGAATACCTTACCTCTCAGCATTTACAAGCTCCTCAAACTTTTTTACAGCCTCTCTAACCCTCCTGTCATCGTTTCCGGAAAACTTCACCAGAACGTAACCCGATTTCGGATACGAGCCGATCTGCACATCGGGAAACTGTTCAACCACCTTGTTTAGCTTGTCCACAATCCTAACTTCAAAATCCTCAACTCTCACCGCATCTTCGTAGTAACTCTTTCTTTCGAACCTCTCCAGTACCTTTTCAAAGGTGTTTTCCATTTCTGCAGGCACTCCGGGCATAACGGCAACGTTCTCGACGATGAATGCCGGAGCTGCCCCAACGTCATTCCAGATTATCTCGCTACCTTCAGGCACAGAAGAGATTTTTTTCACAGCCTCCTCGTTTCTGCTAAGTTTGCGCAGCCACTCGTAAACTTCTTTGTTTACAACAAGCTCTCTTCCGAACGCTCTCGCAATCCCCTTTGCAGTGACATCATCATGGGTAGCACCAAGCCCACCTGTGACAAGAACGAAGTCCGCTTCTCCCGAAGCTTTTCTGACTTCCTCTGCTATAACATTCACGTCATCAGGAATCGTTATGATCTTCCTTACCCTGTGGCCAAGTTTGGTAAGCTTCTTTGCCATGTAGGTTGCATTCGTGTTGTTTATGTCTCCACTGAGTATCTCATTCCCTACTGAGATTATGATAAACTCCATAATGAAAATTGAGTTTTAAATTTAAAACATTACTGGAACAGCCTTCTGAACAGCCTCCCCTGCAAACCATGAAAAGCAGCAAAGCCCTCAGCAAGCTTCTGATCAATCGCATCAGTGTCAAAGGAGACAAGTTCTTCAGAGTAAAGTGCAAATTCTGAATGCCTCGCCACTGGAATGGCGCCTCCCTTAAAGAGTTTCATTTTAACCCACCCCGTGACCCTTTCCTGAGTCTTGTCAATGAATGCATTCAGGTCATCGTAAAGCGGCTCATTCGTCAACCCGTAGTAAACAAGCTCTGCCCACTCTTCTTCAACAAACTTCTTGAACTTCAGCTCCCTTCTGCTCAGAGTGAGTTTTTCGAGGTCTCGGTGAGCTGTAATCAGGATCGTGGCTGCGGGATGCTCATAGTTTTCTCTTGCTTTAAGTCCGAGAACTCTGTCCTCCACCATATCCATCCTTCCCACGCCATGTCTTCCACCAATTTCGTTCAGCTTCTTGATCAAATCAAAACCGTCCATCCTTTCCTCGTTTAACGCTACCGGCACACCTTTTTCAAACTCAATTTTTATTAACTCTGGCTCATTTGGGGCACTTTCAGGACTTGCAGTCCACTCGTAGATATCTTCTGGTGGGGTGAAGGACGGGTCTTCAAGCTTTCCGCCCTCTATACTCCTGCTCCAGAGGTTTTCGTCAATGCTGTAGGGTTTCTCCTTTGTTGCTGACACATCTATCCCATGCTGCTTCGCGTATTCAATCTCCCATTCTCTTGTCAGATTGAGGTCTCTCACTGGTGCTATAACCTTGAAGCCATACTGTCTGAACACGTTTTCGAATCTAAGCTGGTCATTTCCTTTCCCGGTGCAACCGTGTGCGATTGCGTCAGCATTCTCCTTCTTCGCAACTTCCACAATCTTTTCTGCTATCAAAGGTCTGGCAAGGGCAGTTCCAAGAACGTAACCCTCATACTCACCATTTGCCTTTATCAGCTTAAAGAGTTCCAAAACAAAGTCTTCTCTTGCGTCTATGGTGTAGTGCTTGTCGGCATACTTCTTTCCTCTCTCTTCAGCCTGTTTAACATCACTCTCAGGCTGTCCGATGTCAACCGTTACCGTAATGACTTCATCGAATCCATATTTTTCTTTCAGCAGAGGAATACAAACTGTTGTGTCCAAGCCACCAGAGTACGATAGGACTACTTTCATACAGCACGTAGTCGTCTAATGTTTAAAGTTTTTGCATATTGATCAAATAGAAGACAGGAATAAGGAGAACAATAGAAATAACAAGCAGCAATCACGTTGTCAGGTTAAAAACTAAGCTCCTTTTTAAGCTCTTCAATCTCCTTTTCAATCTCTTCAAGCTCAGCAAAGCCAAATTCCTTCTCATTAACACCGGCAAGTCTCCAGAACAATCTTGCGACTATCGGCATCATTTTGCCTGCGTATCCTGGAGAATGAGGAAGTAGCTTTGCAGCCAAATCTCCAAGTTTTTCTAATTGATCTTTATCAAGCTTATCGAGATTCATGCTTGCTTCACCAAGGAGAGTTATCCCCGTCCCAACTACTTTCTCTCTCTGAGCGTAATACTTAGCAGCCTCACTCGTTATTCTATGCACTCCCATACTATCACCTAATTTTATCTTTGTTTTTGAAATATAAGAATATTACGGTAAATCAAAATTTCTCAGATTTGAGTGCTACTCTCTGAGTGAAACTATGATTACTGCCAATAATATTAAAAACGCACCAACATACTGGGTTAATGTTAAAATTTCGGCAAGAAATAAAACACTAAAAAGGTGAGCAAACACTCCCTCAAGGGAGAGTATCACAGCGGCATCTGAGGACTTGGTGTAACTCTGAAGCCAGTTCTGAAGCATCTTTGCAACAAAGGTCGCGAAGAAAGCCGTGACAAGTATCGCTGCAATAACAGTTGTATTAATCTCAAATTTGACTGTTGTGAAAGCTGCAAATGGGGCGGAGAGTATGAGTATAGCAAAAGCCTGCCAGAAGGCGAGCATGGTTGGATTACTGAGGCGTGAATAATGAGAGATCATGGCAATCTCTGCTCCGAAAAAGAGGGCGCAGAAGAGCATGAGAATATCTCCGATATTGAATCCTGAGTGTCCAGAAAGAAAGTAAAACCCCGTAAATGCTAGAAACACTCCAAAGACGTCTCGCCTATCAAAAACATCTTTGTAAACGAGCCAAGAAATTATTGGGGCTAAAACAACATAGGTAGAGGTTATAAAACCCGCATTGGTTGCTGTAGTGTAATCAAGCCCGACAGTCTGGAAAGTATAGCCCAGAAAAGACATCACTCCAATCTTGAAGCCATCTTTAAAATCTCCCCGTTTGAGAAATGGAACGAAGAAAAGGCATGCTATGAGAAATCTAACTGTATTAAAAGCAAAAGGCGACATGCTGTCCAGAGCTATCTTTACAACTGGAAACGTGGAGCCCCATATCAAAGCAACAATCATAAGCCCCAGATCAGCGTATAATCTCTTCACCTTTGGCAGAAGTTGCAGTTTGTTTAAAAAATTAACTTTAAAGTTTCGAAAGTTTTTTAAGTATCGAATCTCGCTAAAAGCGGGGTGTAAGAATGAGGAGGGTTGTTACAGCTATAGTAATTCTGGCAGCAGTTCTGATTCTGGGATGTGCACAACAGACACCAACCGAAGAGGGAAAGATTAGGCTTGTAGAGGAAGGTTTTCTGACAGTTGGAAGTGATATAGCATATCCACCATTCGAGTACACCGACGAGAAGACAGGAGAGTATACAGGGTTTGACATTGATCTGATGACAGAAATCGCAAACAGGATGGGACTTAAGGCTAAGTTCGTCAATACGGCGTGGGATGGAATTATTCCGGGACTTTTGTCAGATAAATATGACGTAATATGCTCGGCAATGACGATAACCGAGGAAAGGGCGAAGCAGGTTGACTTCAGCGACCCTTACTTTGAGGCAAAGCAGGTTATCCTAACGAAAGCAGACAACACGGAGATACAGGATGTTGACGACTTAAATGGAAAGGTCGTTGCAGTACAGCAGGGAACTACAGGGGACTTTGCAGCTCAGAGGTTGAAGGATGAGAAGGGGATACAGCTTGAAATCAAAAGATTCGAGGGCACTCCAGAGGCACTAATGGCAGTTCAGAAGGGGGATGCAGATGCTGCAATTATTGACAACTTCGTTGCCTACATTGCAGCCAAGGAGAACCCGGATATATACCGCGTTATCGAGTCCAATGAATTTGCACCTGAATACTACGGAATTGCTGTAAACAAGGACAATCCAGCACTGCTTGAGAAAATCAATGAAGTTCTGAAAGAAATCAAAGAAGACGGCACATACGATAAAATCTACAACAAATGGTTTGGTGAGTGAAAAATAAATTTTTTTATATCTCAACTTTTTTCTGGGTTCAATGGCTGCGATAAATCAATTTGACATTGAGCTGTTTATCCAGATACTCCCAGACCTTGCATTTGGAGCTATGGTTACTCTAAAGTTAGCAGTTCTCTCCATCATCTTCGGACTTATTATAGGTACAATTGCGGGTCTTGGCAGGGTTTCGAAGAACTTTCTCCCTTTCGCCATCTCAACAGCCTATGTTGAAGTAATCAGAGGAACTCCACTCCTCGTACAGATTCTTATTGTCTATTTCGGTCTACCTGCTATTGGAATCAACCTCCAGCCAGAACCTGCAGGGATAATAGCACTTAGCGTTTGCTACGGGGCTTACATAGCTGAGATAGTCAGAGCTGGGATTGAGTCAATACCTGTTGGACAGATGGAGGCAGCAAGGAGCTTGGGTATGACTTACCTTCAGGCAATGCGCTACGTAATTTTCCCACAGGCCTTCAGGAACATTCTGCCAGCCTTGGGAAATGAATTCGTTGCACTCCTAAAGGATTCATCACTGCTTTCAGTAATCTCGATTGTTGAACTCACAAGGGTGGGAAGGCAGATAGTCAACACAACCTTCAACGCATGGACACCATTCCTTGGAGTTGCTCTGTTTTACCTAATGATGACCGTACCGCTCAGCAGATTGGTATCATACTCTCAAAGAAAACTGGGGGTTTATGAGGTTAAGTGAGTTTTGGTTTACCTGGAAGCAGAGTGAGATTGATGGTCAAAGGCATGGATTTCAGAACTCCAGATTTTGTAGATTGAAATACATTTCGGCAAAATTTTTTAGAAGTTGATAAAGATTAAACACAATATTTGGGTGATAGAATGTTCAGAGGAGTAGATTTCTACAATATTGAAGAACTTTTGAGCGACGAGGACAGGCTTGTAAGGAATTCTGTTAGGGAGTTTCTTGAGAACGAGGTTGTTCCTCTTGTTGTTGATGCGTGGCATGAGGAGAAGCCTTTGAATTTCCACGAGCTTGGGAAGAAGTTTGGAGAGCTTGGAATGTTGGGTACATTTATTCCCGAGGAGTATGGCTGTCCGGGAATGAGCTACTCAACCTTTGGAGTTGTCTGTCAGGAAGTGGAGAGAGTTGACAGCGCTTTGAGGAGCTTTGTTGCTGTTACTTCTGGACTAGTGATGTACCCTATATGGCAGTATGGGAGCGAGGAGCAGAAGCACGAGTATTTGCCAAAGCTCGCTAGGGGAGAGATCATCGGATGCTTTGGTTTAACCGAGCCGAATCATGGAAGCGATCCTGGCGGTATGGAGACCACCGCGAGAAGGGATGGGGATGAGTGGGTGCTGAATGGGACAAAGACTTGGATTACTGAGGCTGATGTGGCGGATATAGCTGTTGTGTGGGCGAGAGATGTAGATGATGGAAAGATCAAGGGTTTTATTGTAGAGAAGGGCACGAAGGGATTTCAGCAGACAGCTCTGGCAAAGAAGGGGTCAATGAGGGCAGGTGGAGTAGGTGAAATCGGTTTAGTAAACTGCAGAGTTCCTGAGGGGAACAGATTGCCCAACGCGAGGGGGTTAAGGGCCCCACTAAGCTGCCTGGATCAGGCCAGATACGGAATATCCTGGGGAGCGATAGGAGCAGCAATGGACTGCTACGAAACCGCTTTGAACTATACTA
>JAPDIX010000037.1 GCA_029259345.1 Archaeoglobi archaeon | reverse complement strand
GCAAGGAAAGGTTAGCTTCATACAAGGTTCCCAGACTCGTTGAGTTCAGGGATGATCTGCCGAAATCGCTTGTGGGCAAGGTGCTGAGGAGAGTGCTTAGGGAGGAAGAGTTGAAGAAGTCTGGTTAGTTTTCCTCCGATAAAATTTTTTATTATTGAACTGAGTCGTGCAGCAATGGAAATACCACCTGAAGTTCTTGAGTTGTGGGATAAATACGGAGTTGAAGAGTCAGTAAGAAAACACTGTATTACTGTTGCAAAAATAGCTATGAGAATAGCTGAAAAAATTCGCCAGAGAGGATACCCAGTTGATCTGGAGGCAGTTTTGAAGGGGGCTTTGCTGCATGACATTGGGAGAGCCATAACTCATGATCCATTCAAGCATTTCATTGAATCTGCCAGAATTCTGAGAAAGGAGGGGGTGGATGAAAGAATAGTCAGAATAGCTGAAAGACATTTTAGCGCAGGTTTATCGGCTGAAGAAGCCGAAAGACTCGGACTCGAACCAAAGGACTACACTCCACTAACTCTTGAGGAAAAAATAGTAAGCTTTGCAGACAATCTTGCGATGAGCGATAGAATTGGAAGATTTGAGGATTTCATGAGGAGACTGGACGAGATTGACAGAAGAAACCCGAAATTAAGCTGGCTCACTGAAAAAACGAGAGAGAGAGCAAGGAAATTGAGAGAAGAAATTGAAAATCTGAGCGGGTTGAAATTTTGATGATTAACTTTGTCCTTCTCTTCACTGCTGTCCTTGCTGTCTCCTCCGCAGCAATTTTTGCTTTTCTCGCCTCTGCTCCGGGAGTTGTTGCGGCATTCTGGAGGCTTGCCATCTCAATCCCATTCATAATCCTGATTTACCGTCCCAAAAGGCTCCATGTATCAAAATTGCCTATTCTTGCCGGTCTCGCACTTGCACTACACTTCTCATTTTGGATCGAATCTCTTTTTCACGCATCCATTGCAGTTAGCACCACAATCGTCTGCACCCATTCTCTGTTTTCAGGACTTTTTGCCTATCTTTGGGGAGAGAGACCGAAGTTGAATCAGATTTTTGGTGTTTTTATAGCTATGATTGGAGTTTACTTCCTGAGCGGAGCAGATGCAAGGGCTGACCTTTACGGCATAACTTTAGCCCTTGCGGGGGCTGTTGCTGGAGGTTACTACTTTGCTTCCGCCAGATTTGCCAGAGATGTGGATTTCTCCTCCTACATCCTTCTGACCTACTCATCGGCAGCTATCTTTTCACTGTTGGCTTGCCTGCTTACTTCTCAACCAATTTTTGGATATCCGCTAAATACATGGGTCTTTTTGTTTCTTATGGCTTTGATTCCAATGCTGATAGGCCACACATTGCTAAATTACGTTCTAAGACACATGGAGGTTTTACCGGTTACTGCAAGCGTTATCGGCGAAGCAGTTGGTGCTGCAATCCTTGCTGCAATCTTCCTCGGTCAAACTCTCGAACCTACAGCTTACCTCTATATGCTTATCATACTGTCAGGGATAGCCTTAACCTTCGTAAATTCATTTCATTGATATTTCCCGATACAGCAAAGGTTGTGAGTGATATTTTAGACACCTCAAAGCCATACTCACGCGATTGTTAAAATAGTCTGACACAGTCGAAAACATATTCCAGACAATAGACTAACAACCTCAATGGCAGTATAATCCTAGGAGATAAACTTGTGCTTGATTTAACACACTGAAAAAATCTTTACCCTTCAGGTTTAAATCTCAGAATTGCGGCGATTCCACCGAATGCTTTGTAGAGCATCTCACCCTCTTCGCTTTCTGTTGATAAAAACTCCACTTTTGCCCCCATGCTTTCCGCAAGCTCCGATAACTCGAGGATAACGTCTCTCCTTTCAACTTCCTCCATCTGTATGTTGTCTTCCTCGCAAAATGGTGGCCTCTCCACACCCTCTCTAACCGTAACTATTTCCTCCTTTCCACACTTCGGGCACCTGTACTTAACCCTCTCATATCTCAAATCCTCAGAAAGCAGAAGGGTGTCAACTGCTCCCAGTTCAATATATCTCCTGACCTCCTCCTCCCCATAAGCAGCAAGACCATCCTTTGCAACCTCCTTCAAGAATCTTTGCATCAGGTTCTTCTCTCTGATCATGTCAACTTCCTGCAGAACGTCTTTTGCCTTTTCTACAAGCTCGTAAAGTCCTGATTCATCCGTATATCCAACATCAAACAGCCCAAGAACCTTTTTCTGCAATTCGTGATGCAAATACTCTCCCTCATAAAACTCCTCTTTTGTTGGAGATGGTCCGCCGATAAGAATACCAATCAGCTTGTCCTTGTAAGGCAGCAAAGCTTCACTCGCCATCTCCCCAACCTTCTTGTAGAACTCGTGAATCGCTATCTCTCTCAATCTCTCAAATCTTACACTGCTCTGCCCGCCCTGTCTGTGCTTCCCCGGAACCATTGAGGTGTCCCAGTCAAGAACCTCTATCCTCTTACCCTTCAACAGTCCCACTGTTGCCTCTCTTCGGTCAATGACAATCAGCCCGTAGAGTTTTTTGTCAACCAGCATCTCCTTGAGGGGGTCAAGATAAAACGTGGAGTTGCAGTGGTACTTATAGAGTGGGACAGGTTCGGGAGGCTCTATTATCTCCGTTATATGTTTTTCCTTACCATCTACGTTAACCACACCGCTTATAATCACCATTCCATTCTTAGGAGGCTTTCTGAAATGCTTTAATCTGTTCAGAATGGCCTCAATACCGGCAAGCACGTTCGTTCTTGTCTGTTTTGATTTGATGTTGGAAGCCTGACTCAGTTCCCCTCTTAACTGGTTCGTAATATCTGGTATATTCTTATCTGGAGGGATGTAAAGCGTGATGAGCTCCGTTCCTCTACCCTTGTATTTCTCAAGCTCCTCAATTTTTCTTTTAAACTCATACATCGTTTTCTGGGACATCAAACCACCTCCTGTCTTCTCCTGAACTGCCAAGACCTTATGGCTCTCAGCAAGTCTATCTTCCTGAACTCCGGCCAGTAAACATCGCAAAAGTATGCTATGCTGTTGGCAGCCTGCCACGGCAGGAAGTTCGATAGCCTTTGCTCTCCCCCAGTCCTTATTATCAGATCAACCTTTGAATACTTCCCATCGCCATATAAATGTTCGTCAATAATCTTTTTGT
Source organism: Archaeoglobi archaeon (assembly GCA_029259345.1). GTDB lineage: Archaea > Halobacteriota > Archaeoglobi > Archaeoglobales > Archaeoglobaceae > Archaeoglobus. The sequence goes on along the minus strand of JAPDIX010000037.1, from coordinate 17,813 downwards.
CTATTTCATTAGGTGAAAGTTCACCTTTTCCAACTTTGCGGAGAATTGACCTCACAGCGTCCACGATTTCCTGTCTCCCCCCGTAGGCTACAGCTATGTTGAGAAAGTGCTTTCTGTGCATTTCAGTAGCTTTTTCGACTTTGTTTATCGTTTTCAGAAGATTTTCAGGAAGCATGTCTTTCCTCCCGACTATCTTCACCCTCATTTCTCTTTCATACGTTCTTTTATCCTTCAGAATTCGTTTGAGCTCTCTTTCGAGAAGTTTGAATATGTTTTTTTTCTCGATCTCACTTCTGTTGAAATTTTCAGTTGAGAAAGCATAGAGAGTAAGCATCTTAACACCAAGCTCCCAGCACCATTCCAGAACCTCTTCAGCTTTCTTTGAGCCAAAGAAGTGTCCCTGGTGAGGCTCTAATCCCTTCTTCCTTGCAAACCTCCTGTTTCCGTCCATAATGATGGCTATGTGCTCCGGAATGGTGTCCCTCTTAACACTCTTCATTAACCTGTTCTCATAAATTCTGTAAACCAGACCTCTCATTCGAATTCCTCAATAATTCGTCTTACAAGGTCTGCATATTCGCCTTTAAGATAGTACCTGTTCTTCTCACCAAATTCCGTTTTCAGAATTCCAAGTCTCGCGCTTATCAGGCCAACCATCGCTGATACACCTCTTGGGCTTATTGAGTATCCTTTTTCTGTTAGCCTTTTATGAATTTCAAGCGTAGTGAATTTCTTCTCTTCCAGCAGCAATCTGAGTAACTCTTTCCTGATCCCGTTTTTATCCCTTTCGAGATACTTTCTAACTCTCGTTTCCACTTCTCCGTTCATGTTCAGACCTCAGATTTCTATTAGTTCAACCACTACTCTGTTTGAGGTCGGATATCTCTCGACCAAGCTCAATTTCAACCCTTCAGATTTTAAAGCTTCTCTAATTTCTACTTTGATGTCGGCTGAAGTTTCGATGCAATCCTCAAATCTAAGGTATTCAACCCCCCAATCACTCAAAATTCTCTCGGCAAGGTCTAAATCCCCTTCGATCCTGCAGCAGATAATTGTGCCATCCCTTGTTACAGCGTAGAATTCAGGATGGTTCATCGCCATCCTTATCAACCTTCTCCTGAACTGGGCAACATCCTTGAACCGTGCGCTGCAGTAGTGGAATTTGTTTGCATTCTCGTATTTCTTAACAACACCTCGACTATCTTGGCTCTCCACGTAGTAATCCTTCACTGAATAACCTCTCTCAACAACATGTTTCCAGTTGCTCTCGCTGACCTCAAGCTGGTTCACGTTCAGAAATGCGTTAGTCTCATTCACGATTTCAACAATCCTCTTTTCAAACCTTATAGCCGGAATTTCAAAACCAGCATCCATTCCAAGCTTCTTGGAAATCTTAATTGGCTCAACATAAGCGTCAGGGCTCTTCAGTTCAGGAGGGTGAAATCTGATCTCATCCACTGCGCTGAGCTTTCTAAGCTTTTCCTCATCTGCTGGAATGGCAGTGTAAAGGTGAACATGCATGTCAAGCTTCTTTGCAATGCTGACGAACTCTCTAACCCTTTCGAGTTTAAGCAGAGGTTCGCCACCTGTTATCGCAATCCCTTCTGCCCCCATCAACTCTACCTCTTCAAGAAAGTCTCTGACAGACTTTACCTCCCTTTCATTCGCGTAAACAACATCCTTTCCAAATTTGGCTTTGGAGACTGGACAGTAAAAGCATTTATTGTTGCAAAAGCCAGTTACAAACAGAACGAGCTTTGCACCTTTCCTACATAACTTGCATCCTTCTGGGAGATAGCTGTAGTAACTACCGGCTTCAATCCTTCTCATAACATTGCCTGAATCTTTCTTTTACCCAGCCAATTCCGAGAGATTTTATAAAATATCCTGCTCTTGGGCCATATGTCTTGTTAAGTATTGCCTTGTATATGGTCTGAAAAGCCTTTGACGGCTTAATATTGAGAGATCTTGCAACGTCGTAAACAAGGCTGTGAATTTCTTCAGGTGGCATGTCTTCTTCAAGTCTTTCCGAATATTCTTTCAGGAACTTCTTTTCGTCCTCACTGAATTCAGATGTGACTTCATCCGGAATTTCAAACTTCATCCTCTCAGGGGCATACTTTTCGAGCCACTTTTTTGCATACACCACTCTCCTCTCGATATCCTGCTTTGCGGTTTCATCAATTTTGTAACCTGTCCTTTCAAGTATTTCAGTTACCTTATCAATATCCCATTTGGCGATCTGACCGACAACCACAAGATGGCGAAATGGAATGGCAGAATACTTAACATCACCCACAAGGCTCAGCTCAACACTTCTATCTCCCTCTCTTACCTTCTCTTCAAATTCCTCTATTATGTCAAGCAATCCTACACTTGGATCAAACTCGATGTGCCTCTCAGGCTTCACCCTTATTGTAACATACCGTATAATTTCAGGGGGTATTATTTCGATCATTTCTCTAACGGGAATAACTATTCCCTTCGAACTTTTCATAGCACCAACGCCCTTCAGATGCACCCACTCGTAGGGAACCGGATAGGGAGGCTCGTAATTGAAAATTTCTTTGGAAATCCTCTTTCCCGTGTCGTAACTCCCTCCAGCGGCAGCGTGATCCTTACCAAAGGGTTCGCATGTTATTTTAAGAATCTCCCATCTTGCAGCCCAGTCAACCCTCCACGTAAGCTTCCCTCCCCATCTGTACGAGGCTTTTCCACTGTGTCCACATTCGCATTCGTAGTATATCCAGTCATCATCAAATCCAACAACCCTCGTTGAATTTATCCGTCCACAACTCTCACAAAGGGGCATGTATGGGTACCATCCCTCTTCAAGTTCCCTACCAGTTACCTCGGCAATGATTCTTGCGATTTCATCTCTCTTCTGCAAAGCGACCCTTATTTTTTCCTCATAAAGCCCCTCACTATACATCTGATACGCCCTTCTGACTTCAACAGGTATGCCGAGAATTTCGAGAGATTCCAGAAATGGTTCGAGAAAATGTTCCGAGTAGGATTTATGACATCCATCTGGGTCTGGAATTCTGCAAAGGGGCATACCCACATAATCCTCATATTTCTTAGGGAGAAAGGGATACCTCTTTCTCAGGGGGTCAAAATCGTCTGCAATGTACACTATCTCCGCTTCACCACCGGCATCAAGCAAAGCTCTCCTTATTGCATCTGCTGTCACCATCTCTCTCAGATTACCAAGATGTATATGTCCCGATGGAGATATACCAGTGGCAATTCTGTGGTTCCTTCCTCTTTTCTGTAGCTCTAAGGCGATGACGTCTGCCCAGTGCATCGCTCTGCTTTCGGCAATGCTGTTTTTAAACTTGCCTTTTCAGGACATGAACACGGCATTAACAGCAGAGAGTAGAAAAAGGTTTAAATAAATAGTAGATTTAATCTTACCGAAGAGGTGGTACTGGATGAGGTTTTTCATCATAGGCTTCGGTCAAGCTGGAGGAAAAATACTTGACTTGTTTATTGAACACGAAAAAAAGAGAGGGTCAAACATCAGAATGAGGTGGCTCGCGGTCAATACTGCAAGAACCGATTTAATGGGTTTAAAGCACGTTCCGGTTCAAGATCGTGTTCTAATCGGGCAAACTATTGTGAAGGGTCATGGTGTCGGGACTGATAACAAGCTTGGAGCCAAGATAGCTCAGGAAGAAATTGAAACAATACTAAACGCGATTGATGAGAGAGGCACTCACGACATGGATGCTTTTCTCATTGTATCAGGCCTTGGCGGTGGAACTGGAAGTGGTGGAGCACCGGTTTTGGCGAAGTATCTTTCTGAAATGTATTCCGAACCCGTTTATGCGGTGGGAATTCTTCCGGCTCCTGAGGAGGGGAAGCTGTATTCACTGAACGCAGCAAGAAGCATGATTTCAATGCTGAAGTACGTTGACAACTTGATTCTCGTGGATAATGGAGCTTGGAAGTTTGAGGGCACAAGTCTGAAGGAGTCTTTCGGGAAAATAAACGAAGAAATCGTTAGAAGACTTGCTCTGCTTGCAAGAGCTGGAGAACCGATTGAAGAAGACATCGTCGGAGAGATGGTCGTTGATAGCAGCGAAGTTATCAACACTCTCAGGGGAGGTGGAATATCTTCAATAGGATACGCAACAACCCTTGCAGAATCCTCTGAGAAGAAAAAGAAGGGATTTCTCTTCTTTGGGAAGAAAACTGAAGAAGAAGAACTCGAATCAATAGAGAACGACAAGCCTATGAAGATCGCTACGCTCGTTAGAAGGGCGGCACTCGGTAGATTGACGATTCCATGTAACATAAGAAGTGCTGAAAGAGCCCTAATTCTCGTTGCCGGTCCACCAGAGCACTTGGACAGGAAGGGTTTGGAAAAGGCAAAATTGTGGCTCGAAGAACAGATTGCCGGAGTTGAGGTAAGGGCTGGAGATTATCCAACAAGAAAAACGAGATACGTTGCATCTCTCGTTCTGCTTGCCAACGTTACAGAAATCCCAAGAGTTAAGGAGTTGCAGAGGCTCGCTGCCGAAGCCAAAGAGGGGGCGGAGGAGGCTGAGAAGATTAGAATGGCCAAAACGATTGAGTTATTTGATGAGGATATCGAACCACTGATTTAATGAGGTTTATTGTAGCTCTAACGGGAGCATCAGGGCAGATACTTGGCATAAGGTTAATTGAGATGCTGATTGAGAGTGGAGCGGAGGTTTACGCAGTTGCCTCGAGAGCAGCGAAGATTACACTGAAAGCTGAGACCGAGTACGACGAGAGTTATGTGAGGGAAATTTCAACCAAGTACTATGACGAAGATGAGATTGCTGCGCCTTTTTCCAGCGGAAGCTTTAGACATGATGGTATGGCGATTGTGCCCTGCAGCATCAAAACAGCATCTTCTATTGCTTATGGAATAGCTGATAATTTAATCACAAGGGCTGCTGACGTAACTTTAAAAGAGCGTAGAAGACTTGTTCTTGCAGTTAGAGAAGCTCCTCTCCACTTAGGGCATCTCAGAACTCTTACAAGGCTCTCTGAAATTGGAGCAGTTATTTTCCCACCGGTTCTATCCTTATACACAAGGCCAAGAACGATTGATGACCTCATCAACCATACAGTTTCAAGAATTATGGAGCTATTGAGTGTTGATGTAGATTACCAAAGATGGGGATAAGTGGCAAAGTTTTTCTTTTTGGGATATAAGCGAATTCCATGGCTGTAATTGTCGGAGCAATCAGAACTCCTGTGGGTAGATTTGGGGGTAGTCTAAGGGATTTAAAGGCTTACGAGCTTGGTGCGGTGGCTATAAAGGGACTGTTGAAGAAGCTTGATGTAGCACCGAAACCAACAGCTGAATCAGTCGAATTTTATCCCGAAAAATTGCCCAAAGGCAGAATCGAACTTGAATCCGCCTACGACTACGAGGGCTTGGAAATGGAGATTGATGAGGTGATAATGGGAAACGTGTTGCAGGCAGGTCAGGGACAGAATCCCGCGAGACAGGCGTTAATACTGGCAGGCATTCCAAAAGAAGTTCCAGCGTTTACTGTTAACAAAGTGTGTGCAAGTGGTTTGAAAGCTATAACCTTGGCCAATCACACCATAGAGAGCGGAGATGCCAGTGCCATAATAGCGGGTGGGATGGAAAGCATGAGCAATACTCCCTACGCCTTACCAAAGGCAAGATGGGGATACAGGATGTCCGTTAACGCTGTTGACGAAGTAATTGACCTGATGGTTTACGATGGCCTGTGGGAGAAGTTTTACGGGTACCACATGGGAATAACCGCTGAGAATATAGCTGAGAAGTATGGGATTAGTAGAGAAGAGCAGGATGAACTTGCATATGAAAGTCATATGCGGGCGGTGAAAGCAATAGATGAGGGCAAGTTTGCTCAGGAGATTATACCGGTTGAAATCAAACAGAAGAAAGGAACAGTAACAGTGGATACGGATGAGCATCCACGCAGAGACACTAGCCTTGAGAAGCTGGCAAAGCTGCCTCCAGTCTTCAAGAAGGATGGAACTGTGACTGCAGGAAATGCAAGTGGAGTCAATGACGGTGCTGCAGCAGTTCTGGTTATGGATGAGAAATACGCAAAAGAAGTTGGCTTGGAGCCGAAGGTGAGGATAAAAGCAGTAGCTTCCGCCGCCATCGACCCAGCATACATGGGGCTTGGACCCATTCCCGCCATAAGAAAAGTTTTGAAGAAAGCTGGACTTGAGATTAAGGACATAGGGCTGATTGAGCTCAACGAGGCTTTTGCTGCCCAGGCTTTGGCTTGCATAAAGGAGCTGAAGCTTGATTTGGAGAAAACGAACGTCAACGGGAGTGGTATCTCGTTGGGCCATCCAATTGGCTGCACCGGGGCAAGGATAACCACAACACTGATTTACGAAATGGAGAGAAGAGGGGTGGATTACGGTTTAGCTTCGCTCTGCATCGGCGGAGGGCAGGGAATGGCCATGGTTGTGGAGAGGGTCTAATTTTTTACTAGTTTTATTTCATTATTTTGTTTATAAAAATTTAATGAAAATTAAGCCTCCATACTGAACACCCCTGCGTTCCCGCAAATAGATACTTACCATCATAAGCGAGATTCCTGATTTTGAGAGTTAATAATCCGTCATTTACCGCCGTCAACGTGACATATCCTTTTTTGACTTCATCAAGCGTCGTGTAAAAGACACCATCGCCATACGTTGATAAAAACACCACTCCATTATTCCAATCGACAGCCATATCTGTAAATGTCCCGTCATCCAACCTTATTTCTTTCTCTATGGAACCGTACTTGTAAACGAGCTTATATCCTGCTACGTCTTTCGACAGTACTATAAACTCCCCTTGTTTACGAAGAACGAAATGGCATAACCATCATAAACAACCTTGCATGTATCGTCGCACACGTAAACTTCTCCTTCACTTCCTCCCACCGCCAGCTATCACCAACAAACTTTCCTCTGTATGTTCCAACTTAAAGCTTACCGTCAAACATCCTTACTAGCGGTGCAGCAGATCCAAGACCAATTTTTGAGAGATGCAGGGTGTTGGGGTCAAGCATACTAACTCCTGAATCCATACTTCCCGCATAGAGCTTATCATTGAAAACAACCATTTCGTAATGTGCCCCATCAATCAATCTCTCGATGCATTTTTCCCCACCGCTCTGCAGGCATGACACATCCACAGCAAATACACCATCTCCCTTGTAAGGACTTGGATAGCCGGTGGAGATGAACAGGTCGTATCTTCCCTCAACTTTTTCATCTGGAGATGCGGCACACCAGGAGTAACCGGCAGCGACCGCCCACCTTACCAATTGTAAAATCAGCATCCAGTAGTGAGTCGCCGTGGTTTGTTGCTATCTTAATTCCGGAAACGGCTGTAACGACAATGCTATCTTTGTGAATTCCGCTGCTTAGTATGCTTATGGCATTAATTGTGTCTCCGTAAATGCCGTCATAGGACTGTTTCCAAGTCTTACCCCCGTCTTCGGTCTTCATCACCGAGTTCTTACCTCCCTGAGTTATAAACGCCTGCTTCGTAGCCTGTCCGCATCTGGTATTGACAGTTCCACTACCATAGAAAACCAGACTCATCGCATAGTTTGGATTTAGCGTGACATCGTAAAGCCTCTTGCCATCCCAGCATCCAACACCCACGAACGATGAAGCTTTGCCTCTTCCTGAGAACGAGTAAAAGGATGAAATTCCTCCAGATCCAAACCACAATCTGTTTTTGTTTACTGGGTCTGGTTTTATGAAGTAGAAGATCGTGTTTGCCGTGTCAATGTTCAGCGTCACGTGTTCAAAATTCCACGATTTTCCGTCAAACCTGCCTATATAGTAGTAATCTTCAAACGTTCCTACGTAGAGGTCGTAGTTTTCATCCACATACACCCACGCAGTTCCTGCATCCAAAATTCTCTCCCACTTTCCGTCGTAAACACAAAGGCCAGAGCTGCGACTTGACAGGAGAAGATAGGGATCTTTGGCCTCCACAAGTATCTCGTCATTTGCTGGACTTGCGAATTTTACAGCTTTTTCATTTTCGAGATAAAACAGCATACCAGTTCCAGCAGTCCCTTTCCTGTAAGGTTTGTCAAGGACAGCTGTGAAAAACAGCTTGTTCTGATAAACTGCGAGGGAAACAACAAGATACTTCCCTTCGTCTATCTCCGAGTATCCGTTATAAACCTTCTCCCAAGTTTTGCTCCCGTCACCACTCTTCCAGATTCCCCTATTGGATGCAGCATATATCCGGCCTTCGAACTCTTTCACGTCGTAGAAGTGGATATCAACAAAATCATTCTGGTTTACAGTTTCCCAACTTTTACCACCATCTTCGCTCCTCCACATTCCGGAAAATCCATGAGAAACGAACAGTATCCCGTTTACAGACCTGATTATGTGCATGTCTCCTCCGTCCAACCCTCTGAGTTGAGTCCAGATACCCAAAACTTTATACTTCTCTTCAGTCTTCTCGGGTTGTGACGGTTTTGGGTAAGGTTGCTTTGGCTTTAAACCCTTATCCGGCTTTTGCCTTTCGTAGGGCGAAACGCATCCGGCTGCTGAAAAAACAACCATTACGACAAGTACAACCAAGACGCATCTCACCACTTGCATGATCTTAATTGTAATTTTAATCTTTAATATGCCTTATTTTAGCCAACATACGTAAAGTTGGAGAAAAAGATAACAGTGGGGCCGGTGGGATTTGAACCCACGACTGGCGGGTCTCTTCGGGTCAGAGCTCCAACGGGTCATCACCGCTCAGCAGACCCGTCAATCATCACACCGCTGGAGCCCGCCGCGCTTCCTAGCTACGCCACGACCCCTTGCCCCTTGTGTTTGAGTTAAATTGAAGGATATTAAATTTTTTGGATGCTTCACATCAAAGCGGGAAAGTCTATTTGTCTGGCGAAGTATGTATTCTGATGAAGGTGAAAGACCTGAATAGCATACTCGAAGCCTTAAAAAAGGGTAGGGTGAATAAAATACTCTATTCCGAAGGGAGGGGTCGCAGAGTTCAGGAAATACTCAATATGGCAAAAAAGAAGGGTGTTCCGGTTTACAAGGTTCAGATGAAAGACAAAATTGTAGCTGATATATCTCCCATAAAATACTCGGAATTCGATGAGATTGTGAGAAAAGCTATTGTTGATAACTCTTTCATCCTCTTTCTCGATAATATAGTTGACCAGAGAAACGTTGGAGCTTGTATAAGGACGGCAGAGTTCTTTGGGGCTGCTGGAGTGGTTATACCAAAGCGTAGAGGTGGAGGAATTGGTGAGGGAGCATTGAGGGCGTCAGCGGGAGCAGTCTTTCACATTCCTGTTGCAAGGGTGGAAAATATTGCTTCATCCCTCAAGAAGCTTAAAAAATATGGTTTCTTGACTGTTGCTGCTGATCTTGATGGGAAAGATTTGAGAGGTGTTAGCTTCACCAATCCTGCTGCAATCGTTGTTGGAGGTGAGGACAGAGGAGTGTCACAGCCAGTTAAAAAGCAGTGTGATGAAGTAGTTAAAATATCAGGATTTGGAAAAACTTCGAGCTTGAACCTGAGTGTTGCAGCAGGTATAGTGATATACGAACTGTGCCGACAGAAATATTAACGGGTGCAACTATCTTTTTTTGATGCTGAAAAAGATCATAGGTTTCGCCTTGCTAATAGTTTCGGTATCCTTTCTATCCTCTTTTATCTCTTCCCTTGATTTCAGCAAAACCGGTTTTGAAGGTTTGATTAGTGAGGGAAGCACAAGGCCACCAAGTGGGGATGGTGCAAAGTCCTATGACTATGAGACGTATCAAACTTCAATACTCAACCAGAGCTTTGTTTTAGGGGGAGAGATTCTTGCAGGGAGTGAAGATAATGGCGGAAATGGGGGAAGTGGGGGGACAGTAGGAAGTGCAGCACTATCGGATTTCAGTAATCTGAGGAGTCCTTTCAATCCACCCAACGTTCCAATCTTCTTCGTTGAGGAGCTCGATAATACCACAAACTACCTCAGACTCTACACATCATCTAAATATGAGAACAATGTCTGGGTTCCAGATAAGCTTTCATGCTCCCAGCCCTCAATCCCCCTTTTCTCAAAAAAGTTCAAGGTAACACCGATTCTGGCGTTGACTGAATATCTACCTGTTTCGAAGGACACAAAGGGAATCACACCACTTAAAGCCAATCCAGATTTCTACGAGTGCTACGACTCCGACAAAGGTGTTTTTAGAGTAAAATCCGTAAGAGAACCCTACTATGGCTATTCGACTGCAAAAAATATTACTCCGACCACAATTGACCATAAAATCGAGCCTTACAGCGATCCAGAAATAAGAAACCTCGCGGAGAGGATTACGGCTAATGCAACGAACAATTACGAAAAGGTGATGGCGATTCAGAGGTATCTGAAGGAGAACTACGTCAATGCATATCTCGGAAAAGGTACTGATGTTAAGGAGTTTCTCTTCAAAACGAGAGTTGGCACAGCCAGAGAATTCGCATCCGCGTTCGTTTTACTTACTCAGTCTCTTGGTTTTCCTTCGAGAGTTGTATTTGGTTATCTTGCCGATCCTACCCCTGAAAATCAGACGATTTTTGCCTCGGACGCCTATGTATGGGCTGAGGTGAAGTTCAAAGAGGGGTGGGTGGAGTTCGATCCCTCTCCAAAAGGTGCTGGAATAGAGACTGAGACGAAGATAACATATGTGGATTCAAAGCTCATTGCCGGGGAGAATTTCACAGTTAGGGGGGAGGTTACGGACAAAAGCGGAAATCCCGTGAAGGGGTATGTTGAAATATTTTTGAAGAAGGATAAAAATAGCAAAAAAGGTTTGATGGTTGGGATTGCAGAAGTCAATGGAACATTTGAAGCAAAGCTGAGAGTCCCGGAAATAACCGGCAGGTACAACGTTGTTGCTCACTACACGGGAAGTCTTTACCACATCGAATCTTGGAGCGATCCGGAGGTGGAGATTTACTACATGCCTGAAATCAACGTAACTCTACCCGACAGAGTGGCAAAGCACTTCCAGTTGAGAGGCAAACTGGAGACAGACAAGCCCTACACAGGATACATAAATCTCTGCATTGATAATTCCTGCAGCAAGATTGACGTTAAAAAGGGATATTTTAGGGCAGATCTCAGTCTGACAGAGGGAGAACATGAAATAAAGCTCTTATTTCCTGGACAGGGCTATTTGCTTCCATCTACCTTCGTTAAGAAAGTTCAGGCAGGAGAGGTCTCAATCATAGTCAATGAAAGTATAAAAGAGGGGGAGAACGTTACGGGAAAAGTTCTGTTCAACGGAAAGCCCGTTAACGCAACCCTTCTTATCAATGGTGTTATGGTCAATGTCAGCAACGGAAACTTCTCATCTAAGATGCCGCTGAAGCTCGGAATGAACGAGCTGAACTTTACAGTGGTGGATTTTCTTTACTCGGAAAAGAAGACGGTTTTCTCCAAACGGAATGTTGAGATAGAAGCACAGAAATATGGGGAGAAACTCAGAGTAATCGTAAAGGATAGCGAGGGAAAACCAGCAGATGGGTTTGTTGAACTGAATGGAATCAAAAAAGAGCTTGAAAACGGGATTGCAGAATTTGACGTCCCAGAAAACTTTGAAGGTGGACTGATAGTTTATTCGGGCAGTGAGAGATACTTTCCCGCAGTGAAGGAAGTAAGTTTTTCTTTCCCGATTTTTGTCCTTATACCAGCGATTATCGCTGCAGTTGCGGCATCGCTGTACTACCTATACCGAGTTCTCTGGAGAGAGGAGGAAATAAAGATAATTACTGAGAAAGAGCATCCTGAACTTCCCGACGTGTGGGATGCTGGAGAGAAGATAAGGATTTCGCTTAAGGAGCCAGCTTTTATCAGGGTTGAAGGAGATGGTATCGCGGAGTTCACTGACTCTCTTGAGCTGAGCTTCAGCAGTTATGGGACTAAGAGGATTACAGCGGAGAAACAGCATGGGAGGAAGAGGATGAGAGGAGAACTTGAAATAAAAATTGCGCCGTACTCAGATGGGATTGCGGAAATAGTCAGGAAGCTTGAAAAAATTGCCAGAAAAAGATTTGAAAATGTTGAAAGTCTGACTGGAAGGGAGATTATGGAGAAACTAGGGGTAAAGGCACCTGTCCTGCTAAAATACTTCGAGCAGGGCAAGTACGGAAAAAGAGAATACAGCAGGAAAGAATTTTTAGAGGCTTTTCAAGATTATCTCAGGGTGGTGGGAAATGAGAGTGTCTAAATTGATTGGTGGGATTTTCACGGCTTTCACCATTTACTTTATCATTCTCAACCAAGTTCTGATTTTTGGAAAATCCTATATCGCTGCTGATGAGTCTCAAACACTGTCTCTAGTTCTGCTCATAATCTTGTACTCATTCATCGCATCCATCGAAAGATTTGAGCAGTATAGGCTTATCCTGATTCCCTTTCTGCTGATAACCTCCTTTGACATTCTTTTTAACTCCCTGCTTTTAGTCGGATACCCCCAGTACTACCTCATCTACAATTCTCTAAGACTGCCTCTGACAATCTTTGTGGGCTCGATAGCCTTCTCCTACATTACCTTTTCAACCAACCCGCTCTACCAATCCGCAATATCTGCCGCTTCTCTTACTATTGCCGGCGTGTCTTCATACGTTATATTTTCAGGGCTTTCGTCCACATTTGGAGTACCTTCTCTGGCAATACCATCCTTAGCCCTTTTCCTTATTTTCGCAATTACCTCTCTCTCAAACGCATACGAAGGCGAGCTTGCAGAGTGGATCAGAAGTGAGAGGTCTTTTTTAATACTGATTCTGGCCATCCTGACCTTCTACACTTTGGTAATTCGCCCACTCCTCTATGACAGACCGGGCCTTGCAAACTTTTTCGAGTGGGTTGTGATAGCCTTCACACTAATAAAGCTCTCAAGGGATTTTAGGAGAGGCATAGAAGTGGATGAGAGGGAGATTGTGAAGAAACACAGACTGCAAAACAAGTTTGTGAAAGATGAGCTTTTTTCCGAACTTGAATTTGGTGAGAAAGTATTCATAGATGGCGGAACAAAAGTTCCACTCCTCGTAGCGTTGATTAAAGCTCTGAGTAACGCTGGTGTGGACACTGTCAGGATAGAGTCTATAATAACCCCGCTGGTATACTACAGTGACGAAAGAGTACCGTTGCTCTCTTTTCCTTGGGAAAAGAAGATAATAGAGAAAAAGAACAAAAGGAGGCGGACAGAAATTGTCGAAGGTGTGAGGAAGAGGTTGATGGAAGAGGTAGATTTAAAGAAAATTTCAATAGCTTGAAAATCAAAAAGTTTAAAGCTGCAATCGTTTAGGGAGCACATGAACCTGATTTTTCTCGGTGCTCCGGGTGCTGGAAAGGGAACTCAGGCAAAGAGAGCAGTGGAGAAATACGGCATTCCTCAGATCTCAACTGGTGACATGCTAAGAGAGGCGGTTGCTAAGGGCACTGAGCTAGGGAAGAAGGCCAAGGAATACATGGACAAGGGAGAGCTTGTACCTGATGAGGTTGTGATTGGAATAGTGAAGGAGAGATTGCAGCAGCCAGACTGTGAGAAGGGTTTCATTCTTGACGGTTTTCCAAGAACTCTCGCCCAAGCCGAAGCTCTCGATGAGATGCTAAAGGAGCTTGGGAAGAAAATTGATGCGGTCATAAACATAGCCGTTCCTGAGGAAGAGGTAGTTAAGAGAATAGTAAACCGCAGAACGTGCAAGAAGTGTGGAGCAGTCTACCACCTGATCTACGCCCCTCCGAAGGAGGACAACAAGTGCGATAAGTGTGGTGGGGAGCTTTACCAGAGAGATGATGACAAGGAAGAAACGGTGAGGGAGAGATACAGGGTTTACAAACAGAACACAGAGCCCTTAATAGAATACTACAGAAAAAAGGGTGTCCTCTACGACGTTGATGGTACGAAAGATATTGAGGGAGTTTGGGAGGAGGTAGTCAGCATTCTGGATAAAATTAAATAATCAGCTTTTTATCCTTTATTTTTCCTAAAAGCCAATTCGCTATCAGCTCACTTACTGCTAAATCCTGCCTCAAAAAATGGTCCCCTTTTTTCAACTCGATGAATGTCTTTGGTTCCTTAGCAAGTTCGAAGAGTGTTAGCGCATTTTCAAAAGGCACAATATAGTCCTCTCGCCCATGAACTATGAGTTTTGGAACCTTTACCCTATCAATCCACTTTCTTGGCTCTATTTCTGTAAACTCCTGGATAAAGGATTCTTTGAATTCCTCATAGTCATCAATTCCCCGCAGCAAATTCTTTATTCTTGCATTTTCATAAATCATTCTTAAAACACTTTCACTGAACATATCAACACAGCAGGGAGATGCAGCAAGAACAAGTTTTTCAAGATTTTCTATCTCTGTAGCAGCTTTTACGGCAACAGCACCGCCCATGCTGTATCCCAGAAGTGATACTTTCTCGAAATGCTGTGAAATGTTGATAATATCCTCCACCCAAGCTGTTAAACTGAAGACTCCCTCGCTCAACCCGGTGCCAGAAAAGTCAAAGATTACTGAGGGAATGTTTCTGGATGCAAAAAATTTGGTAAGAGTTGAATATCCTTTTTCTACCACAGAACCCGATTCATAAGGGAGCCCATGGCAAATTATAAGCACATTTTCAACAGCAACCCTTACGAAGTTCCTTCCAATTTTTTTATCTATGTGCATTATTTGAGTCCGACCAATCCCTCTAGCTCCTCTAAGTCCTTCTCTATCTTCTTGATTTCCTCCCTCTTATTCTGTACGAGCTCAGAAACTATTTCTTTCAAATCTCTGGTGAGTTTATAACATTTAAGCGGTCTTCCCTTTCCCTTCTTCTTTAACTCTCTCTCTTTTACCCATCCCCACTCTTTAAGATCTTTCATTGCAAGACTGACCTCTGGCTGTCTGAGATTTGCCGCCCTTTCGATATCTCTTGAAACCGCTTCTCCGGCCTTTGCCAGGAATACAACAACTTTTGCTATGTTTCTATTCAATCCTGTCTCTGCAAGCAGCGAAACTATTCGCTCTTCTTTTTCTGTGAGTTCCTCAACCATTACCATTCACCTCCAATTACCATCAGCGCAACAGTTGAATGTTATACTTAGTAGTATATAAATTTTTTTGCATTTAGGTATTTATCTAATATCGTTACGCTATTTTGTCAGATAAATCATTAGAAGTGAAATATTATAAAGTCTACAACTTCAAAAATCTCCAAAATGAAGAAGAAAGAGTGTTAGACAATCTCGGAACTTGCTAGGGAGTTCAAGATAAGCACAAGGACTATTCACTATTACGAGGGAATAGGGCTGTTGAATCCAGAGAGGACTAAGGGTAATCAAAGAATCTCTCAAAGAAAGATATTAGCAAAGCTGAAGCTTGTTTTGAGAGGAGAGAAGCTGGGTTTCAGCCTCGAAGTTTTGGTTTTTGCCAAAAACGATCTCTCATCAAATCTTTTCATTGAGCACGTTTTCATAGGAAGAATTCAGAGTAAACGCTTCTAATTGTTGATTTGCTCTTATTTGAGTAAGAAAGCAAGAATTCTCTGGGAGTTTTGCCAGATTTCAGGAATTTGTTCTTTCTAGGTTCTAAGATTGTTTCTCAAGCATTAGGTTTGTTTTTCTTGTATAATTATGGATGAGGAAAATTTAAATATTCGTTTAGTATTACGAACCACAATTTCTCAAGAAGATTGGAGGAAATTAGAATTAGGCTGGCATTACTACAAAGGGTGGTAAAATGGAAATTGACCCAAGAAAAAATGGTATCCACTCATTAGCAGAAGCCCTTCGAGCTTTTAAAAAGTTCCACGAAGATTCAAAAGATGTCTATGCTCTAAAAGATTCAATCCTAAGAACGCATCATGCATTAGAAACCCTTTTTAAACATGTCTTATTTCAAATAAATCCTGTATTGTTAGTTGGCGATAAAATCGAGATCAAAAAAGTCGTAGATGGATACAGTAAATGGTTTAAAGGAGAAACAGCCACTCCTCTAGATGAGTTATGGACTGTTACTCTAGAAGGTGCCATTAAACGTCTCCAAGACCTTGGATTACTGAAGGGATTAAATGAAAGTGAGCACGAAGATTTTCTCAAAGCTATAAATGAGCTAATATATTATAGGAACAAACTGCAACATTTAGGGTTAAAAGCTGATCCAGACAGAATAGGAAGAATTTTGGGAATTGCAATACCCAGAGCAATAGAGGTCTTAGAGAAAACTTACTCTCATATATTACAGCTATTACCTTCTAAACTTGGATTCCTCCCTTCTATAATCTTTTCACCCAGACCCGCTGCTATAATGGAAGACTTATGTAAAACACTACCAGAAGCTCGGGATACAGTAGACCTTCTCAGATATAATTATGATAGTTTAATTAGAGAAGCTATTCAGTTTTTCAAGGGATATACATTTAACGATCAAACCTTGAAATTGAAGATAGTAGACCATGGCAAAGTAGGAGCTCCGCCATATATGCCTAATTTAATAGCAGAGGGTTTCCTTAATCTTAATGTAGATGTACATAATTGTATAGGACTAAGAGCTGAGGGAAAAGATTTCTACAGGGCAGAAGTACGCATAAGCCAACCAACTTTTAAAGAAGACGAAAGATTTCCAAATCACGGGATTGCAGAGGGATCACTGGAGTTTGAAGCATATATAGAGGTTGATAAAGCTAAAGGGTCTTTAGTCTTACCCAAAGCTGAGGAAAAGATAGCAGTGTTAAGGGATTTGACTGTTATAATTCAAGTTAAACTCGATTATAGGGCAGACGCTCTAATGACAGACTGGCATTATGATTGTGTGAAACTTCTTCAAGCAAAAGGAAAATTAAATGTTAACCTTACATCAGTTCCAAAAGGCTACAAAAGTGAAGAAATTGAGGTAGTTGGACGATACCAATCTAATTTAAATGAGGAAAATGCACCTTTTAGACTTCATGCTTTCCTTGAACCAGATGGCTCCTTAAAAGAGGGGCCACTGCATTTAGAATGGATTGTAAATGCCACGGGAGATATCGAATTCATATGAACGCCCGCATAACGTTACAAGTTACTCAAAAATTCCTCTAACAAGTAGGGGAAAAATTAACAAACTATTGTTTAGAATAAGGTATTGGGTGAGTGAGATGTTAGAGAATGATGCTTTGCTGAATGAAGAAGAGATAAAGATTAGAGAAGAAGCTAAGGAGCTTGTTAATACAATTGACCCGGAATTGCTCAGAAAAATGGATAGAGATGAAGTGGATTATCCATCCGAGTTTCTTGAGGAGGCTGCGAAAAGGAACATGCTTGGTCTGAGATTTCCGGAAGAATACGGTGGGAGAGGGTTGAGTTGGACTGCTGAGAGTGTTGCTGTTGAAGAGGTTGGAGTGTTGGGGAGCGGAATTGGATGCAGCTATGTGATGGTAAGTATTGTTGGGGAAGCAATCTACCGATTCGGACAGGAATGGCAGAAGGAGGAGTTTCTGAAGCCGATAATTAAGGGTAAAAAAGTTTCTGCAGAAGGTTTAACCGAGCCGAGAGGTGGAAGCGACTTCTTTGGAACAACGACAAGAGCTGAGAAGAAGGGGAATGTGTGGGTGCTAAATGGGGCGAAGAGGTTTATAGCTGGTGGAAAGGTAGCGGACTTCTACCTGATTTACGCAAGAACAGATCCAAATGCTCCGGGACACAAGGCATTGACCGCATTCTTGGTTGAGAGAGATATGGGTGTTGAGGTGGAGGAACTTTACAACCTTTTGGGGTTTAGGGGAATGGGGACAGCAAGGATAGTGTTCAAGGATGTTGAAGTGCCGGATGAGTA
>JAPDIX010000031.1 GCA_029259345.1 Archaeoglobi archaeon | reverse complement strand
ATTTAATATTTACTGAGCCGATAATGATTGTTAATACACATAATAATTATCACACAACTCAACAAGTCTCCTTGCAGCCTCAACAACATTTCTCTTTCCGGCAATTGCCGATACTACTGCAACTCCTACAACACCGCATTTTAACACATCAACCGCGTTGCTCTCGTTTATTCCACCTATACCTATGACAGGAATTCTTATAGCACCTACAATCTCCTGCAGTCCGTCAACCCCTATTGGACTTTTTGCATCCTCTTTGGTCGCTGTTCTAAAAACAGGGCCGACGCCAAGATAGTCCGCATACTTCTCCGCCTCCTTTGCCTCCTCGACAGTATGGGCTGAAACGCCAACTACACCATCAAAAAAGTCCCTGATAGCCATCACAGGAAGGTCACTCTGCCCAACGTGGACGCCATCTGCATATGATGCAATTGCAATATCAACTCTGTCGTTTATTATGAGTAAAGCATCGTACTCGTAGGTCAACTTTCTCAGTCTTTTTGCAGTTTCGTAAACTTCTTTTGCAGGTAATTTTTTTTCTCTGAGCTGTATTGTTCTCACGCCCCCCTTTAAAGCCTTCTCTGCAAGTTTCTCGTGTTTACCGAAGCTTGGGTCGGTTATGAAGTAAACCCGCATTTTCTCCAGCATCGCAACATTTTTTGTTTGTGAGGATAAAAAGGCTACGTGTCTTTAAGAGAGTTGCTGAAGGACAAGCTCAGCGAGGAGGAGATTAAGCTTGTAAGAAGGAGCTTTGAAATAATCGGTGATGTAGTGATCATTGAAATTCCCGATGAAATTATGCACCGAAAGGATGACATTGTAGCTGCGATACTGAAAAGGCACAAACATGTCAAAACTGTGCTGAGAAAGGTTGGGGAGGTTAATGGAGTCTACAGAATTGCAAAATATGAACCTGTTTACGGGGAAAAGACGGAAACCATTGTTAAGGAACATGGATGCAGATTCGTGGTTGACCCAATCAAAGCCTACTATTCAGTCAAATTGTCAGGAGAGAGGGAGAGGATTGCGAAGCTTGTGAGGGAAGGAGAGAGAATTCTTGTGATGTTTGCCGGTGTCGGGCCTTTTCCAATAGTAATTGCAAGGCTTGCAAGGCCGAGAGAGGTTATAGGAGTTGAGCTAAACCCGATAGCAGTTGAGTGTTTCAGGCAGAGCGTGAAGCTGAACAAAGTTCAGGATGTGGTAAAGGTTCTTGAGGGCGACGTAAACGAAATTGTCCCCAAACTTCCGGGAAAATTCGACCGCATTTTAATGCCTGCTCCCTATTCAGCTGAAAAGTTCATACCTCTGCTGAAGGACAAAGTTAAGAAGGGTAGCTTTATACACTACTACTCTTTCGAGAGTGAGAACGAAGAGGAAAGGTTGCCGGAGAAAATAGCAGGTAAATTTGCGGAGCACGGGATAAAGGTAGAGGTGCTGAAACTGAAAAAATGTGGAAACTTTGCTCCCTATGTCAGCAGATATGTTGCAGACATTGAAGTAAAATTTTTAATTTAGAGGCGATTAACCCATTTCTATGAAAAAAAATCTGATCCTGCTGTTCATCGTGTTTTTGCTTATCCAGCCAGTATATGCTCAGTTTGAATACGCGCAGAGGGCAGACATTAAGGCTGTTGCTGTAACAAGTGGGGAAAATCCAATTGGTGTTGTAATAAATATCAGCGTCATTGTCACACCTGGAGACGGAAAGGTTTTCGTCTCGACAACTCCCTACACTGAAATTGACATGCAGGGAAGTGCACAGCTCGCTGCTCTAACAGCCTGCGATTTACTGGGGATGGACTTCACGAAATACGACTTCTTCTATATTATCGAGGCTGAGGCACCAATCGTTGGTGGACCGTCTGCAGGGGGTGTGATGACTGTAGCTACTGTGGCCGCACTCAAAGGTCTCGAAATCCGTGATGACGTTTACATGACTGGAATGATTTTTCCTGACGGCTTCATTGGGCCAGTAGGAGGGTTAAAATATAAGCTTGAAGCTGCTGCATCTCATGGTGGGAAAATCTTCCTGATACCTGAAGGGCAGAGAATCACCTACGTGGAAGAGACCAAGGTTAGGAGAGTGGGTATTATCAGCATAGTTACCCCTGAATACAAGAAAATTGATCTCGTGGAGTATGGTAAGACTTTGGGTGTAGACGTTTATGAGGTGAGAACCCTTAACGATGCTCTGAAGTTTTTCACTGGCTATGCAATTGAAAAACCACAGGGAGAGTTCAGCATCAAAGCATACTCCGATATTCTGAAAAAGCTTGCAGAAAAGATGAGAGAATCTGTCGAACCACTTAAAAAAGCTGTTAAGAGCGAAGATGCTGAGGAACTAATTGAAAAAGCAGAGGAACGCTATAGAGAAGGGAAATACTACACCTCCACAAGTCTTTACTTCCAGTCAAAGATAATCCTTAGGTATGAGCTTTATAAGAAAAATATAGTTACCGCCCAGCAGTTCGATAACGAGGTTGAAGACATCAAAAGTGAAATAGATTCTCTCAAGAGCTATCTTGGCGATGAACAAATCGGTGTAAACTCACTTCAGGTTATTGCCGCTGCACAGGAGAGAATAGCAGAGGCAGAGAATCTACTTGAGAAGGCTAAGACCGCTAATACAGATGATGAGGCTTTGCAGTATCTTGCTTACGCTAAGGAGAGAGTTGAAAGTGCAAAGGTGTGGCTCTCGATTCTTCCCCAATTTGAGAATGACTACGAGATTTCACCACAGGAGATAGAAAAGAGGGCAGAGTTCTACATAACCCAAGCTGGTTCGATACTCGTTTACGCATCATCGCTGAATGGTGAACAGACATTGCTGAATGACGCTTATGAATCGCTCGAAACTGCAAAAAGATTGCTTTCTGATGGATTGTATGCAGGAGCTGCAGTGGTGGCTATAAACTCTATCACCGATGCAAGCCTATCAATTGAAGTCATGTATGGAGAAGTTGATAATAAAGTGGAGAGTGCAAAAGAGGCTGCCAGCTCTGCGATCTCTGAGGCAGAGCAGGTGGTTTTTCCTGTACTTCCTGCAGCCTACTATGAGTTTGCCGAGAGTATGGAGAACAAATACATCAAGCTTATGTACTACAAGCTGTCAGAGAGACTTGCAAAGCTGCTGACTAACATGGCAAAATCTGGTGGGGAAAGGGAGCTTAAGCATGTTGAATTCAATCCTTACACTTACTACACTCCAGAAAAGAAATCAAGAATTGAGCAGGTTATAGAAACGCCAGGATTTGAGATGGTCTATGGCATAGTGGCTATTTCTACGATTGCGGCTTTGAGCAGAGGAAGGGTTAAGAGAGGAGCTAAGAAAGAAGGAGGAAGCAAATAACACCGGCAAGAAGTGTTGCAAGAAAATTAACACCCGAATTTGTCAAATACCCTTTTTCTTCAAGCGTTGCACCGAGAATACTGTCAATATGGACACCGATAAAGGCTGAAATTGCAGCAATAACTGCAGCATAGATACCAATAATCCCTATTAGAAATGAAAGCATAGTTGTGAGAAAGGATGTGGCTAAGGCTGATATTTCACCTTTGAACGATATCCCACCACTGACACCCGGTTCAACTCTATGAAAGTTCGTGATAAGGTACACATTGTTTTCCGCCTTACCAACTTCACTCGCCGTTGTGTCTGCCAGCGCTGCCGCAACCGATGCAACAAAGGCAGCTGCAAAAAATTGGTTATGGGTAACACCATAATGTATCGCGAAAAAGAGGGGGGCGAGACTGTTTCCGAGCACATTTGCATAACCTCTTGCACCCCCGGCCTGTTCAGCTATCCCTCTACTTTGTTTTATCTCGTAGCGATATTTCGTGAACGCAGAGCCAAGTGCGTAGAAAAGGAGGAGAACGGCAAAGAACCTGAAGTCTGTAAAGAGGATAAGCGTGGTTCCTACAAGAGTAGCACTCATCAAACCAGATTCATCTGCAACTCCTGTATAGAGGGCAAGAAGACTCAAGAGAAAGGATGCGAAAAAAGCTAAGCTGAGGTCAAATATTGATGCTGAAGGGACGTATATTCTGAATATCGTGAATACGGTGGAAAGGGCTATTATCAGAGTAAGTCTCCTATCTGCGTCGGTCTCAACACTCTCCACCAGAGATGCTGTAAGTCCGCCTGCAAGAGCTATAAAAAAGGTCTGAGCTATGTCGAAATGCAAATCTGTCAGGAGATAGAATGCAGGAAGGTAGAAGAGAGATGCAGAAGTATAGGCAGCGATATTCCAGATCGCGCCCCTTCTAAACTCATGCACAAAAATCAGGAAAATTGATGTATACACGACATCCCTCGGAATAGCAAAGCATGCAAGAAGGGAGAGGAAGGTGGCAAGTAGATATGCGTTGAAATACGAATCTTCGTTACTTGGGTTTCTGATTGAGAGCTTCAGGCTACTTTTGTTGGAGTATATCAGAGTGGCGATAGCAAAGATTGCAAAGGCTAACCAAGGCTCGAGTTTGATCGAAATTAGTGCTATCACTGAAAGGGTGATTGCTGGAAGCATTGGGAAAAGTTAAGTAACACATACATTTAAACTTTGATGGAATGTTGCTGAAAATCTACGAAAAGTTGCTGGAGAGAGAGATAGAGAAAGTTCCGAAGCATATTGTCGTCATCACCAACCACCTCGGTGAGGGGTTTCTAAAATTTATCAACTGGTGTAGAAGATTTGGAGTTGAGGAAATTACTGTTTGCTCCCATAACAAGGTCAACAGGGATTTTATTAAAGGTTTTAAAGTTAGAATAATTGAGAACGGGATTATGAAAGAAAGCGATGGTGAAGCGCCAACAGTTAACATTATGGCTGGCTACACAGGATATGAGGAAATTCTAAACACGATTAAAAAACTTGCTGAGATGGTGACAGCTGGAGAGTTAAAGCCGGAAGATGTTGATGAGAGAACGTTCGAGAGGTTTCTGGCTGTGAAAACACCACCGGACATAATAATCAAAGCGGGGAATGAAGTTCCTGAATTTATGATATGGCAAGGGATTTACAGCGAACTCTATTTTGCAGATGTGGACTGGGATAATTTCAGATATATTGACTTTTTGCGAATCCTGAGAGAGTACCAGAGGAGGGAGAGAAGATATGGTAGATGATGACATCAATCTGAGGAGTGTTAGGGTTATAGCAGATTACCAGTTCGGCAAAGGAGCGGGTAGGGTTTTGTTCCCCGATACCAGCACCTTTATTCTCTCCACAACAGGTCGGGTTAGGCAGGTTGTAGATGGTGACAAGAGAATTGCGACGCTGAAAGCTGATTCAGGATGGTTTACGTTGAGCATTGAGGGGGCAAAGAGACTGCATGCTTTTTTAGCCTATCCAAAGATGAGAGTAGTCGTGATGGATGAAGTTTCGGAGTTCATCGCTTCAGGAAAGAGTGTTTTCGCCAAGCACGTTGTGGAGGTGGATGAAGACATAAGGGCAAACGATGAGGTTATAATTGTCAACACAAAGGATGAATTGCTCGCTACTGGCAGAGCGATACTCTCAGCTTTCGAGATGCTTGAGATGGAGAGAGGTGTGGCTGTAAAAGTCAGGCAGGGTGTTAAGAAATGATTAGGGTTGATAGGAAAAACAGGATTCTTTCAATAAAGTCGGGAAGTGTGGTGACAAAAAATCTGAAATTTGATGGAGAGGTCGTGGCTGGTATCAACTGCAGCTTTCTGGGTAGTATTGAGGCAAGAGAAGTAAATCTTGGAAAGGGATGTGTTGTTGGTGGAATAATAAAGGCTGAGGAAGTTACACTTGGAGCCTGCACTTCGTTTAATGAGATTTACGCTGACGATGTGGTTCTTCTCTCGGGATGCAGGGGAAACAGAATAGTGGCAAATTCTGACGTGAGGTTAGCTAAAAACTGCGTTGTAGGGGAGATTCTCGCAGGAAACAGGCTTTTGATAGAGGGAAACTCCAAAATAGGAAAAATGGAGGCGAGAAAAATTATTGCCTACGGCTGAAACCCTCTTATTTTGTCGAGTATTATCTTTCTCTCAACTCTCGCAACAACTTCCCTAATTTTTTGCACCGCATCTGGATTTGCTGAAACGCTGTCAATCCCGAATTCAACAAGCTTCTCGACAACATGCGGGTAGCTTCCTGCCTGTCCACAAATTGAGCTTTTAACTCCATGCTCCTTGCAGATTCTTATAGTTCTCTCGATAAGTTTCATAACGGCAGGATGTGTTTCGTCATAGAGATAAGCGACGTTCTCATTGTTTCTGTCAACTGCGAGAGTGTATTGAGTCAGATCGTTCGTTCCGAGACTTATGAAGTCTATCCCCTCCTTAATTAGGTCTTCTATGATCATCGCAGCAGCAGGCGTTTCAACCATAATGCCGAACTCTATCCTATCCAGAGGCAAGCCCTCGCTAACTGCAATCTCTTTCGCCTTTCTGATTTCTGACGGAGAGGTTATGAGTGGTAGCATAATTCCGACATTTGTGTAACCTTCATCAACCAGCTTCTTTATCGCCCTCATCTCCGCCCTTAGATGCTCCTCCTCCATCAGATCACGCCTGATTCCTCTGAAACCGAGCATCGGATTTGCCTCGATTGGCTCATCTTCTCCACCCTCCATAGCTCTGAATTCATCCGTAGGAGCATCAAGTGTCCTTATCCAGACTGGTTTTGGATAAAATGCCTTAACTACCTTCCTCATCTCCTGATAAAGTAGATCAACATACTTGTCCATCTCCCCATCTTTTATGTACTTCATCGGGTGTTTCTCAAGTCCGAGAACCATGTGCTCAATTCTGAATAATCCGACTCCATCAGCGTTTGTTTCTTTGGCAACCCTCTCTGCAACATCCGGAATCGAGATATTTACCTTAACCTCTGTGGCGGTTATTATCGGAGCAGACGCAACTACGGGCTTCGGCTCCTCCTTCTTCTCTATTCTGCCCTCATAAATGATTCCCTTCTCTCCATCAACCGTGACTACCATTCCATCCTTAAGAATCTTTGTAGCTTCTTTGGTTCCAACAACTGCCGGCACTCCAAGTTCCCTTGAAACTATCGCAGCATGGCAAGTCATCCCTCCCTCATCTGTGACGATTGCAGCAGCCCTTTTCATTGCTGGAACCATGTCTGGAGTGGTCATAGTTGTGACCAGAATATCGCCCTCTTCAACTTTCGAAATTTCCTTTTCGCTGAAAATGACTTTAACTTTGCCTGAAGCTATGCCCGGCGAGGCACCGAGCCCTCTTAGGAGAATTCTACCTTCAACTTCCTCAGAGGTGTCTACGATATCCTTACTCTCTTTTATCGTCGTTACAGGTCTCGACTGCACAATATAGACTTTACCTTTCTCTATTGCCCACTCCACATCCTGTGGTTTACCATAGTGCTCTTCAATAAGTTCTCCAAGAGTAACGATCCTTTCTATTTCCTCATCGCTGAGAACTCTTTCATTGGCCTTCTGTGGGTCAAGCTCCACCTTAACAGTTTTTCCATCCTGCTTTGTCAGCATGAACTTTTTCTCTCCGATCTTCACTTCCTCGAGTCTCCTTGCAATTCTGTCGTAAACATAGGTATCAGGAGTTACAAGACCGCTAACAATTGCCTCTCCAAGTCCAAAAATAGCTTCAATAATGCATTTCTTCTCTCCTGTAACTGGATGAGAGGTGAACATAACACCGCTCTTCTCGCTGTTTACCATCTTCTGCACAACTACGGCGATGCTAACGTCCTCGTGCCTGAAACCCTTCTGAATTCTGTAGTAAATCGCTCTTGGTGTGAAAAGACTTCCCCAGCACTTTTTGACTTTCTCAACAACCTTGTCTTCCCCAACAACGTTGAGATAAGTTTCCTGCTGCCCTGCAAAGCTTGCATCAGGCAGGTCTTCGGCTGTAGCCGAGCTTCTTACTGCAACGTAAACTTTCTCTCCCTCATCCTCGCACAGCTTTCTGTATGTTTCTCTTATCTCTCTTTCAATGTCTTTTGGAATTTTTGCACCTTCAATAATGCTTCTAATCTCCTTCGACACTCTTTCGAGTTTTTCAGTATCCTCAACGTCAAGGTTTTCAAGACGCGGGTAAATTTTCTTTGCTATGCCTGTTTTTTGGACAAAGTCTCTAAAGGTTCTCGCATCGACAACGAATCCATCAGGAACTGGAATTTCGGCTCTTAACAACTCGCCAAGATTAGCACCTTTACCACCAACGATAGGAATATTATTTTTATCAACATCTGCCAACCAGAGTACTGGCATTTGCTCACCTCGTTCTGAGTCGGGAAAAGTCTTAAAAAATTTTAGGTAATGCGAGGCACAATCTATATATTTAAGGACTGAATCACTAATTCTGATGGTGTCTAAGGCTATATTTTATGCTGCAGCAATCATTTCAGGAATTATTCTCGCTGTGGCAGGAAATGCCTTGTATCATGGCGGCAATCATGATATTGGCCTTAAAAACGCAAAAATTTACTTCTTCTACTCTGACTCCTGCCCCCACTGCCTCGAAGTCAAGCCTTACGTTGAAGAGTTTGCTGAAAAGCATAATTTGACATGGTGCAATATGGCGAAGATGGACTCAAACTGCTCCAAAGTGGCAGAAGAGTTGGGGATTGAGCGTGTGCCGACATTGGTTGTAATGGATAAAGAAACTCACATCTTTATCGGTTCTGATGAAGTTATGAAGGTAATAGAGGGGTCGAAATGAAGAGGTTGGCTATTTTGATATCTTTGGCAGGGATTGTGGATTCAGCATACCTGTTGCTTGGAGAAATCGTTCCATGCCCGACAGGGACGTGCGCTTCAATTTCTGTTTTCTCTCTCCCTCAGTATACTCCTGCTCTTCTCGGTCTGCTCTGGTTCGCATTGTCCTTCATCATATTTACTCGTAAGGTTCCTGTAGTGGTTCTGCAGTTCTGGAGATTTTCAGGTGTTGCCGGTGCTTCCTTCCTTGGGACTTATGCTCTGCTGAACAACTATTACTGCCCCCTCTGCTTCGCGGCGTATATCTTCGGGATTGTAATTATTTTGATATCTGAGAGAGAATTTGACTACTAGATTTCAAACGAGGGGCGTGTGGCGACAGCTATATATCTCGCTATCCCTTTTCCAACATTCCTCACCCTGTGCTTTTCCTTTGGTTTGTGCCAGATTACATCACTAGGCTTTAGCAGCGTTCGCCTATGGTCATCGGATATACACTCAATTTCACCCTCCAAAATATACTTCATTTCTTCTCCCTCATGCCGATAGTCTGGTGTTTCAACGCCAGGTGGAATTTCAGCAAGAATAGCAATGAGTCTATCAGCCAGAGCGAGCAGAGAATATTTAACGCCATGTTTTTCCTTAGCCACTCTTTCCCCTTTTCTAAAAATTTTAGCCATACACAGAGTTAGTAAAATTATAGATTACTTTTTCGGTTTAAACTAAATTTCCCCCCGTCTGACTACTTCCAAAGGAATTTTTTTTCTGTGCACCGCTGTTGCAACCAAGACCCCTTCACAACCAATCTCTTTAAGCTTATAAAGATCGTCCATACTGGAAATTCCACCTCCAAGGAGAACCGGATTGTCAGAAACTTCCATCACTGCCTGAAGCAGGGAAAAGTCCGTTTTCATCGTCCCGACAAAGTGAATAGGAAGGACGATAACACCGTATAAATCGAAGGAGTTGAGGTATTCTACCGCCTCTTTCCAGCTGTTGAACTTACCTGAAGCGTCGAGGAATTCCTCTTTGAAATCGAGACTGACATAACATCTCCTGCTAATTTGGGTGATGTCAAAGGTTTCGGTTCCAACTACAGGTGTGAAGGGCAGATTTTCGAGTTCCGTAGGACTTCTGAACCCGCAGTCTGCGATCAATTCATCGGTCATGGAGGATAGCGCTGATAATATCTTCATGTTATCCCCTATACCCATAATTCGATCAAGGTCTGCAACATAGAGGAATCTTGGTTTGATTTGAGAAACAACCTCTAATGGATCGTCTGAGCTTACAAGTGTGCTAAAGCCGGTAATTGGCAAATATTTATCTCTCTCCCCACTCTTCCCTGCCACCACTCTACCATTTTTAATGTCTATGACAAAGAATACCTTCATGGGTAAACGTCTCCGGTGAGATTAAAAAGGAAATGTTAAAATAAACCGAGGCATACAGGCGTCAGGTGATAAAATGGTTGTGAAAGTTGGAGTTTTGAAGATGGGTGCTATTGGCACTGCTCTGCTTGTTGAATATCTGCTCGACGAGAGGGCTGACAGAGAGGATATTGAGGTTAGAGTTGTAACAAGTGGCGCTAAGATGCAGCCTGAAGAGGCTGTTGTGGCGGAGAAGCTCAAGGAGTTTGATCCAGATGTTGTGATTGTTGTGTCTCCGAACGCTGCTCTTCCCGGCCCAAAGACTGCAAGAGAGGCCTTTGAAGGCAAGCCCGTGATAGTGATCAGCGATGCTCCAGCAAAGAAGGCAAAGGATGAGCTAAAGGAGAAGGGATTCGGTTACATCTTCATCAATGCAGATTCAATGATCGGTGCAAGGAGAGAGTTCCTCGACCCAACCGAGATGGCCCTCTTCAACGCTGACGTTGTGAAGGTTCTCGCAGCCACCGGTGCCTTCAGACTTGTTCAGGAGGCTATTGATAAAGTTATCGAGGATATTAAGGCTGGCAAGCAGCCCGAACTCCCGCAGGTAGTGGTTACGGCAGAAAGAGCTGTTGCAGCCGGCAACTTCAACAATCCATACGCAAAAGCAAAGGCCATGGCCGCGTTCTACATTGCTGAAAAGGTTGCTGACATAGATGTTAAGGGATGCTTTATTGAGAAGGATCCGGAGAAGTATATCCCGCTCGTTGCCTCAGCCCATGAGATGATGAGGACAGCAGCAATCCTTGCTGACCAGGCGAGAGAGATTGAGAAAGGCAACGATACGGTTTACAGAACCCCACACTCCAAGGACGGAGCAATCCTAAGCAAGACTCAGCTTATGGCAAAGCCTGAATGAGGTCAAGGATTTTAATTTCTATTTTAATTTTTATTTTCCTGCTCCTCTTCTACTCAGCACTTTTCGTTGCCCTCATGCATAATTTTGAAGGGAGAAGCTACTCAATTGTCGATGGGTTTTACTGGGTCATTTCCACGATAACAACCGTTGGCTATGGAGACATCTACTTCACAACGACGGTAGGGAGGATATTCTCGGTAGTGGTGATGGTGAGTGGTGTGCTTTACTTCTTCGGCTTCTTCTTACCGTACGCCATACTGCCATGGGCTGAAGAGAAGCTGAAACTTGTCCTGCCAACATCGGTTAAGATGAGCAGTCACATACTTATTTGCGGTTACAACCTTTTCACGGTTGAATTCTGCAAAATACTCCGCGAATTTGGAGTTAACTACGTCGTTCTTGAAAAAGATCCAGAAATGGTTAGAAAGGCTATGGATGAGAAAATTACGTGTGTTCACACTGACGGCTCTGAGCGATCGTTCTTGGACAATAGTGTAACGAGAGCAAACGCAATGATAATAGCGTGGGAAAGGTTGGAGGATATTCTCGATACGCTGCTGACGCTCAGGGAGTACGACCTTCCGAAATACGTGGTTTATGGGGATTACAAGTACACGAAGTATCTTCTTTACGCCGGGGCAAAGAAGGTGTTTTTGCCGAAAAGCTTGATTGCTTCCAGTATGGCGAGGATGATACTTCAGGAGGCAGAAATCGGAAAGAAAAGGGTAATTTTTGACGGTTTGCATGCGATTGAGATTGTATTGCCGTCAAAGGTTTCAGTCTCTGAACTTGAGGATAAGGGTTTGAAGGTCATCGCAGCATGCCGCCTCGGAAAACTGGAATTCAACCCTCCTAAGGACAGAACACTTGAGAAGGGGTGTGTTGCACTTTTAGCTGGGACTGATGAGGCTATAAGAGGAATAGTCCATGAAGGTACTCATTTTAGGCTACGGTGATGTAGGAAGAACTGCAGCAAGAATTCTGACATCGAGAGGCGTGGATACTGTAGTTGTTGACAAGGAGGCACACGAGCCTGAGGGAAGCGTGGAATTTACAATGGGTGATGTAACTTCTGAATCCTTCTGGGAAAATGTCGATCTCTCGGATTTTGATGCTGCAATTGTCGCGCTTCCTGAAGACACACATGCAATTTTCTGCGTTCTAACACTTCGGAAGTTGAAGGAGGACTTGAAAATATATGTCAGATGCAACGAGACGGAAAACGCTGAAAAAATGTACATTGCAGGAGCGAATTACGTTGTTGTTCTGCCTATGGTCACGGCTGAGATGATTCTATCCGAGGTGTTTGGAGAGTCCATAAGAAGGAAAATGGGGTTTGAGAACATCGAGATTGCTGTTTATGATGTAAAGAAGGGTTCGAAGATGATCGGAAAGGCTTTGAAGGAGCTTGAAAGCAGAGAAGTAATGGTAATTGCCGCAGAATGTGATGAAGAGATTATTACCGACTTGGATTACAGGATTAAAGAAGGCTGTAGAATCGCTGTGGCCGGAAAAATCGAGAGACTCTTGGAACTTGAGGCTGAGTCAAGCATCCAAAATAAAAAGGATTAAAAGGGTGAAATTCATAGGTTGATTATGAAGGTTTACGTTCTCGTGGACAACAAGGTGGTTGACTTAAGGCCACCGGGAATGAAAGCGGAGTGGGGTTTTTCAGCATACATAGATTCCGAAGAGCCAGTTTTGATGGATTCAGGGCAGTCAGATATCGCTTTCAGGAACATGTTGCTCAGGGGGCTTGAGTTACCGCAAAAGATGGTGCTGAGTCACGGCCACTACGACCACACCGGAGGGCTGATGAGCATGCTGAGGCCAAAGATGAGGCTCTACACACATCCACACGCTTTTCTGCCGAGATTTTACAAGGGTGTGCACATTGGCATACCTTTTGTTAAGGAAAGGATAGAGTCGGTGGCTGATGTGGTGGAAGTTACAGAGCCCATGAAGGTTGTGAAGAACGTCTGGATGCTGGGTGAGGTTCCGAGAAAGTATGAGGAGGCGGTACTTGAGGACTCCTACATTGTCGTGGATGGTAAAAAGCAGGATGACAGGATTCTGGATGACACTTCTTTGGCGGTAAAGACGGATAAGGGTGTGGTGTTAGTTCTCGGATGCTGCCATGCCGGGTTGAGGAATACCATTGAGTGGGCTGAGGAGGTTGTTGGTGACGAGGTAAAGTTTGTGGTGGGAGGAACTCATTTGATAGCCTTCAAGCCAAGCGAGCTTCCTGAGATAATCAAATGGCTTGATGCCAAGGTGGAGAAGATAGCTCCCTGCCACTGCACCGGGCTCGCTTACGAGTTCGTGCTTAAGGAGAAGCTGGGGGAGAAGTACGTTATGGTCGGCAGTGGGAGTGTGTTTGAGGTTTGATGAAGTTGTGAAGGTGATAGAGGATTTAGGATATAGGGTTGAGAGGACTGAATACTTTGGATCAAATGGAGACGAACACATTGCCGGAATGAAAAGGAAGCTTTACTTTGCAGCATTAGCCGGTTCCTTTTTGCTTCTCAGCAACTATTTAGGGCTTGCAGTTCCTCACACTTTCCAGCTTATCGTTGCTCTGGCTGTGATGCTTTACTCTGGAAGAGATGTTTTTCTTGCCGCTCTGCGATCATTGAGGCACAGAACACTCAATATGGATGTGATGTATTCAATGGGTGTTGGTTCGGCATTTCTTGCAAGCGTTCTCGCAACAGTTGGAATTCTTCCTGAAGATTACAATTTCTACGAGACAGCCGTTATGCTCCTTGCTTTCCTTTTGCTCGGCAGAACACTTGAAGCATCTGCGAAGAAGAGGACAAGTGAGGCCATAAGGAAGCTGATTGGATTTCAGATGAGTACGGCAACGGTTTTGAGAGGTAACAAAGAGGTGGAGATTCCTGTTGATGAGTTAAAGGTTGGAGATGTTGTCATCGTGAAGCCAGGCGAAAAGGTGCCAGTGGATGGAGTAGTTGTTGAGAGTGAAAGCTACGTTGGCGAGTCGACGTTCACAGGAGAGCCTCTGCCGGTTTTGAAGAGGGCTGGAGATGAAGTCTTGGGCGGGTCGATCAGCAAGAACGGGGTTTTGAAAATAAAAGCAACGAGGGTTGGTTCGGAAACGCTCCTAGCGCAGATTATTAGAATGGTTGAGGAGGCTATGAGCAGCAAACCGCCAATTCAGAAACTGGCTGATAAGGTTGTTTCGTACTTCATTCCTGCAGTTCTGACAATTGCCGTAGCATCTTTCATTTTCTGGTATTTCATATCAGGAATGTCAGCCATTTTTGCGTTCACAACTCTCATTGCAGTTTTGGTTGTTGCGTGCCCATGTGCCTTCGGACTTGCATGTTCTGGTTGTCGGAATGGGCAGAGGTGCGGAACTCGGTTTGCTTATTAAGAGCGGCGAGGCGTTGGAAGTTGCAAGTAAAGTTACGGCCGTAGTCTTCGACAAGACAGGAACGCCTGACGAAGGGAAAGATGGAAGTTACAGATGTTGTTTCGCTGGATGGATCCAGAGATAAGTTGCTTTCAATCGCTGCAACGGCTGAAAGAAGGGAGTTCGCATCCTTTGGCTGAAGCCATAATTGAGAGAGCTAAAATTGGAAGGTGTTTAGATAGCAGAACTGGTCATCCGGGAAAGGGTGTTGTTGCTGAGGTTAACGGGAAGCAGAGCACTTGTTGGAAAGCTTCTTCTAACCTTGATTCCAAGGTTCTGTGTGGATATATGTTAGGAGTTGTAATACATGTGTATAACAAAAGGAGAGTTTATTTGTTGCCCACGTCCTTCTCCATCATGTACGAATTCGTAAAGGGAGACAGCAATATTTCGGATATTTTGAAAGGCAAAGTTGTTTATCTGCTTGTAGTAGGGAACACAAAAACTGCAGAAGTGCCAGGAATAACAGTGGCTGGAGCAAATCCTGAACTAATCAAATACACTCCCCCAGCAGATGCTGAGCTACTTTACTACGGCAAATGCCTTTCCATTGATGGTGTGCCCGCAACACCGGATGGGAAACCGACTCCCGCCCTGATATCTTACACAGCCTTAAGGCTAACTGGAACTCCATTCTTCGTTGTAAATTCAGGTCTGATGGTAAAACCCAAGATTCCCTTCGTTGATATTGATGCCCCGGTGGGTGGAAATATAGCAGAAGAAAGGGCAATGGACATCAAAAAAGTGGAAGAGGCTATAAACAGAGCAAGAATTTTTGGTAAAAATGTCTCCAAGGTCGCAGATGTGCTGATTGTTGGAGAGAGTATACCTGCAGGCACGACGACTGCAGCAGCTGTTTTGAAGGCGTTGGGCTTCGAACCTGCCGTTTCATCCAGCATGCCAGAAAATCCAGTTAATCTCAAGAAAAGGGTCGTTGAAAAAGCCGTGGAAAGAGTCAACAACGACGACCCGATTGAAATACTGTCCGCTGTCGGTGACCCGGTTATGCTTGGGATTGTTGGCATAGCTCTTGGTTCTGAAAAACCGGTTGTGTTTGCAGGTGGAACTCAGATGGTTGCAATTGCAAATTTGATTGCAAAAATGGGCGAAGTTGAAGCAGTAATAGTAACAACAAAATATGTGGCATCTGACAGTAACGCAGACCTCTCACTGTCGCCATTCCCTGTTGTAACAGCCGATCCGATGCTCGGAAAGTCCAGATACGAGGGGCTGAGAGCCTACGATCACGGATTTGTCAAAGAGGGTGTAGGGGCTGGAGGTTTGACGTTGCTGTCATACGTGAGGGGTATTGAACCTGAAAGATTTCTCGATGAAGTGGAAAAAGACTACAAATGCATCATCCTAAATGTAACATGATCAATTACCAAAAAATATAAGTAGGGACGATTTTTTAATTTTCTATAATGCCACACGTAATGATGCTCAAAGTAAATTCAAAGGGTAAAATCGTATCATTGCAGGGTTTGCCATCGGGTATAAAGGGTAAGAGGTTTGATGAAGTCTTTGAAGTTGATGGTTCAGGAAGTGTGTTCAAAGCAAAACTAAATGGTGAAATTTTTACAGCATCAAAAATAAAAGTAGATGACGGATACATCATTGTGCTGCTACCAGAATCGCTACATCACCTAATTGATGATTTTCCATTCGGTGTTGTTGTTATACAGGACGGAAAAATAATATATGTAAACAAAATTGTCGAAAAGTTTACGGGATATTCAAAAAAAGATCTGTATCTGATGAATTTCAGGGAACTTGCCGCAGACGAATATCAAGATAAAATACAAGAGCTTTACGAGAAATCGTTGAATGCAGACAGGACTGTTAAGGGGGAGCTAAAGATTCGAACAAAAAGCGGAGAGGAGTTGTTTGTAGAAGTGATCGCAACTAAAAGTTACTACAGTGGCCAACCTGTGGTTTTGTGCGGTGTGGCAGAGATTACAAGAAGAAAGGAATTTGAAAGCCTCTTTCTTGCACTTGCAGATCAAACTTTTACAGTAGTATATATTATCCAGGATGGCAAATTCGTTTTTCTCAATGGTACAAGTGCTCTGAGCGGATATAGCTTGGAAGAACTTTACGAGATGAATCCATTCGACATCGTACATCCAGAGGATAGGGAGATGATAATCAATAACTTCCTCCGCAGGATCAGGGGAGAAGACGTTGAAGTTCCCTACAGGTTCAGAGTGATAACGAAGCTTGGTGAGGTAAAATACGCCGATGTAATTGCCACCAGAGTGATTTTCAGGGGTAAACCAGCAGTAATGGGCATGCTAATAGATCGGACTGATGAGGTGGAGTCGCAGGAGAAACTTAAGATGTACGAGAGGTTTTTTAGAAAAGCAAAAGATATGTTCTTCATAATAGATAGAAAGGGAAGATTCGTTGACGTGAACCCGAGATACGCCGAGATTCTGGGATATGACTACTCAGAGTTGATAGGAGATACTTCAAGAAGAATTGCATTTGAGGAGGACTTGGACATCTTAAGGAGGAATTTCAGAAAAGTTCTTAACGGAGAAAGTGTAAGGTTTACATTCAGGGCAAGATGCAAGAACGGAGATGAGAGGATTTTTGAAGTCGTTGAGTGGCCTGTTTTCAGGGATGAAGAGGTTGTAGGTGCTGAAGGAGTTTTGAGAGATATAACCGACAGAGTGAGAGCAGAAAGAGAGCTTAAAAAGACCAACGAACTGCTGAAGACTATAAGTGAAATAAACGAATTAATCTTCAGGGAGAGAGATGAATACGCTCTTCTTTCAAAGGTTTGCAGAGTTTTTTCAAGGATTAGGAGTATAAACTCATGGGCTTGGGTTCTCGAAAGGGATAAAATTCTCAAATCGACACCACTCGCACCCGAATGCACTCTCGCTGAGAGGGCAAGAGACGGTTTGCTGGAATATGAAGAGTGTTCATGTCCCTTGAGCACTGAAAAAAGTCTTGCAATACCAATTGTGCACAACAGCCACGTTTTTGGTGTGTTGGTTCTATGTTCTGTAGGTAAGTTAGGTGATGATGAAATCAGAATATTTGAGGAGCTTGGTGAGAATCTCGGTTTTGCCGTAACATCTTACAGGGCAGAAAGAGACAGGAAGATAGCCATCAACTTGCTCCTTGACAATCTCGAACAGTTCGAAGACCTTGCAGACAAGCTCAGAAACCCTGTAGCCATAATTTCAGGTTTTATTGAGATAAAAGACGATATAGGTTGTGAGAGAACACTCAAAGAAATTGAAAAGCAGATTGAGAGAGTTAAGGGGATACTTGACGATCTGAGATTGCAGGAAACTCTGACATACTTCATTCTCAAAGGGGAAAAGTTTAAGTAGTCTGCAGTAAGCAATTGCGAAATTTGAAAATGAGGTGTTTGAATTGAGTGAATTTGGACGTGAATTTGGACGCGAGCCGCCTGTAGAAGTGGGAGATATAAGGGAAGTTAGAATCGAAGCTCTTGGCTCAGAAGGGGACGGAATAGCAAAGGTTGACGGTTTTGTCATCTTCGTGCCAGGAGTGAATGTTGACGATGTTGTGACAGTGAGAATAACAAAAGTTCTTCGCAAATACGGTTTTGCGGAAGTTGTTGAGTAAAAAATTTAAAGCTTGTTTAAAAGGTCTTCAATATCTTCCAAGATATTTTTTATTTCTTTAATTTCATTTTTCATTTCCTCGATTTTGTCGTATCCCTCGTCCTTCACCATTGCACCGTACTGCGTTGGGACAATTATGCCAGACTGCTCAAGCACGCGAAGGGAGTATCTGACCCTGTGCTTGGGCATGTTCAAAATGTCTGACAATTTAAAAATCCCGACTGGCTGTTTTTCCATTACGGTTTTTAGTACCAATAGGTGCCTCAATACGATTTCGGCCTCCGCTTTCAACTTTTTGAACACCATGATGATTGTTGTCACCAACATTTATAAAACTTATGTTAGCAAGTCATTAGCCTTACCCACGCATACTCAATCGAGAGCGATGACCTCAATAACCTCTAAGGGGATCCTTGGCATCCTCTTCCCAATTTCGTATTTTGCTATTTTTGCTGCATGATCTTCGCTCTTTGCGTTAAATACTTTCATTTCAAAGATTAAACCAACAAGTGCCACTCCTGCAACCATGAATACCGATTTTAGGGGTGTATCGCATTTTGGACAGGCTGTGTCACCGACGTCTATCTTGACAAAGTCTAAGTCAGGATTGAGTTTTTTACCAGCTTCTGCAACAGCTATGTTCATCGCATCTTCGGGGCTTTTTGCCTTTTTTACAATCCACGCAGCCTGAAGAATAACGAGGTAATCCGGCATCTAAAACATCTTGTCTTGTAGATTTAAATTTTTGGTGGTGCGACAATAAGGTAGAAATTTTCTAATCCCCTCTCTCTGCCAACACAATAGAAACTGAAGCTCTTGAGTATGGAACTGTCTGAATTGACAGAACACAGTATCAATCAGGTGTCTCACGGCATAAGCTAAAATTTGGAAGTCGCTGAACTACAGTAAAAGTTATCTGGCAACATAAACGCTAAAGTTCATGCATGCCACATCAGCCAAAGGTTTTCTCCAGATAATGAATTCCGGAATCCTCCACAACTCTGGTTCTGTCCAGAAAGTCCAGCATCTCACAACCATTGTGCCTTCATGCTCAACAAGTTCTTTGTTTAGTTTCATATCATTTGTTTGATTGACGACGACGTAGCTGCCTTTGTGAAAAGTTCTCCCCTCAACACTGCTTGTTATGAAGTAAGTTTTGTGATCTTTGAGATACCACGCGAGAGGCCAGTATTCGCCGATGTTCGTGAAGATATATATTGTATCATTCTTTGTTTTCTCAGCAAATTCTCTAACATCATACTGTGTTGGAAGATATAGGGCAGGTTCTGCTGGATTGACAGGATTCGTTAAATTCACAGCTACGGATCCATATGTGGCGAAGAGTAGGCAAAACAGTGCAGCAAAGACTTTCAGCCTTCTCCTTTCTATTTTACTGATCCCAATACCCGCGAGAATATACATGGGGAACAGAACGTGAACGGCGAGCCAAGGAACTTTCTCCTGCATATAGGAGAAAAAGATGAGAGAGGCAAAGAACCAGAAGGCAATAAAAGATGTGAACTCCGACTTATCTCTCTTTATTATTATCAAACTGACTGCGAAAGCTGCCATTATCAGAGCGGGAAAGTCGTAGAGTAAAATCAGTTCGATGTAGTAGTACCAAGGCCCGGCAATTCTTGCAACATCGTGCTGGTATTTCCAGTAGCTGACAGCCTTCACTGCTGGAAACTCAGAGAAGTTCGTTAAGGGTGCAGTGTAGGTAAAAAAGTTGGTGTAAAATGCAGCATAGACGAGAAGGAAAACTACAAAGGAGGCAAGCAAGTCTCCAGGCCTAAATTTTTTGATATCAAACAGGAAGAAGAGCATGAAAATGGCTGCAAAGGGGTAGAAAGTTTCCTTCAGTGCTGCAAAGAGAGCTAAGCAGATGAATGCTGCGACAAGATAAACGGTGTTCTTGAATCTTACTTCATTCAATCCTCTCTCTTTAACGTTTTCAAGATATCTGAAGATAAAGTAAGCGAATAGAGCTGTCAGCAATAGCTGAAATACGTCGGATCTGCAAAATCTGGAATAGTTTACGATTACGGGAGACACTGCCACAAGCAGGGAAGAGATAATTGCAGCCTCATCGCCTATGTAACGTCCGTAAAGTAGGGGGATGACGGAGACTATAATCCCCGCGATGGCAGGCAAAATTCTCAGGGAGAACTCGTTCTCTCCCAAGGTGTAGACGGGGAGAGAAAGAAGATAGTATAGAAGAGGGCCGTGATACGCGGGGTCGTATTTGTAATTTCCGTTAAAAAGTGATTTCAGGATGGTTGCGTGAATACTCTCATCAAAGAAAAGAGGAGGAAGGGAGAGATTGTAAAGCCTTATCAAGGCGGCAGTTATTATTACAGCGATGATAGGAATGAATCTTCTCATGAAGGAAGGAGTTTAAGTTGAATTATATTGGTTTCTCTTCCTCTTTGCAATTTCCCCCCTCACACGTCTAACAAAGTTCTGCACTTCCTTCGACTCTGTATCGAATATCCTCCACTTTCTGGCCGTTTTTCTGTCAAGACCCTTTCCAAAAAACTCGTAGAAAACGCTGGTTCTGTAAAGATAAAAGCCAATAGCACCAACCCCAATGAGAGTAAAGGCCCAGAGCTTTAAGGCGAGTCCTAACACGATTAATACTCCTCCTCCGACCAGAAACCTAATGTCTCTTCCGGTTGAGAGAACGATTCCATCAACTTCGGAGTATGACAGTTCTGCAAAATCCTCTTTTTTCGTTCCTTTATACTTCAAAATCCTCGCGTTAGTTGCGTAAAATTCGTATCCAGTTATATTGTCCCTGCACTGGAACAAAATTTCTTCTTCGGGAAAAAGATAACGCCTAATTCCAGTTTTAACCCCTACTTTAGAGAGTTTTTCTGTCCGTCTACTTACCTTACTGACTTTCTTTACTTTTTTCTCCAGATATTCTACGTATTCCTTAACTTCCTTTGAGTTCTCGATTAAAACGTCGAAACCTTTTTTCGTGAGCTTTAATCCATCAGAACTTTCAATATATCCTCTCTTCTCAAGTTCTTCAAGTACAGTATCCAGTTCGTTGCTTGAGATTGGCAGTAATGTTTTGATATTATCTGGATCCATCCCTTCTGATATCAGGTGTAGAATGACAATTTCGGTCTTGCCAATCATTGACCAATCTAAACACATCATTATAAAAAATTTATTGGTAAGTCATAAAAATTTGATAACCATAAGCCATCCACACGAATTATGGTTAAGTGCATAACCTCTTAAACTTATTACCCAGAAACTTCTCAATCCACCTTTTTGCAAAAGATATTGATTCTGTCAGCTTTTTGAAAGACTTAACAATCACTTCTTTCAGTTCGTCCACATTAAGCGGTGATTTCTCTGAAACAACTCTTTTTACACTCTTCCAGACGTTCTCAATTGG
This sequence comes from Archaeoglobi archaeon, assembly GCA_029259345.1. Taxonomy (GTDB): domain Archaea; phylum Halobacteriota; class Archaeoglobi; order Archaeoglobales; family Archaeoglobaceae; genus Archaeoglobus. Next base: position 8 of record JAPDIX010000031.1, on the reverse strand, counting down.
ATTCAAAT
>JAPDIX010000054.1 GCA_029259345.1 Archaeoglobi archaeon | reverse complement strand
ATTTGAATCCAATTGAGAACGTCTGGAAGAGTGTAAAAAGAGTTGTTTCAGAGAAATCACCGCTTAATGTGGACGAACTGAAAGAAGTGATTGTTAAGTCTTTCAAAAAGCTGACAGAATCAATATCTTTTGCAAAAAGGTGGATTGAGAAGTTTCTGGGTAATAAGTTTAAGAGGTTATGCACTTAACCATAATTATGAGGGGGCACATCTACGGCCTCACAAGCGCCGTTGCAGGAGGCAATAGCAACGTTGAGATAAACTTGGTTGTCTACGATACGACAACAGGTGCAAAATACACGACCACAATATACCAAAAATCCGAGGGAGGTCTTGGTTGGACTGGGGTTGACAAAGACTTTAACAACGGAATATCAGTCAATTTACAGGGTGGTCACACTTACATAGTTTACACTGAGGTTATAACGAGCGGGGCAGTATATGGCACTGGAGAGGCAGGATCAGATTTTGGAAGGTTTGACGGAGATTACTTAGGTGAGGGCGCGTGGTTCTATGAAATTACAATTGATTTTTAAATTATATGATTTTTAATTTTTTGTTGAGGTGTACCTATGTCTCAAGATATCAGGGCGGTAGAAATCGTTGGAAAGGTCTTGATTGCTGTACCCACACTCACTGCACTTGTGCTACTTGTTTATGCAAACATAACTGGCAACAGTATTGGGATAAGTGGTTCAGGATTTTGCATTGGCACGATAATTATGTGTGGATTGGTGTTAGTCATTTATGCCGCTGTGAAAGAAATAAAAAGAAATAGAGGGAAATAGAAAGAAAAAGTGAACGCATGCACTTGCTTGAGTGTTTGGGTGATCTCCTATGCGAGAAATTATAACGTGATGGCAGGCAATTATGTGATTCGAGATGAGGGGGAGAAGTTTTGTGCCCCTCTCAAAGGCTATGGTTGTGCTAGAAAGTATGGCGATGGCTGCAAGCACTGCAGAGATGGAGCCAATAATGACAACAGAAAAGATTGGGTTGCACAAAAACATAAAAATTGAAGCTCAAAAACCTTACTAAATAATCATCATCAAAAAGTCTCTGTCTTAAGTAGTAGAAGTAATAATATTTTTCTCAATATATGGTCAGAATTGTTATATGCCTGAAAGTGACAAGGTGTATATGGGAAGGGGTGACAGAATGCTGCGGAAGGTTGTGGCTGGGTTGCTGGTTTTGGTGATGCTTGGGGGTGCGGTATGTTTAGCGACGACGTCAAACGATGAGATCAGCATAATCTTCAAATCCTGGCTTGAAGGGAAGCCAAAAGGAATAGTGAGATTAAATATTGAAACTCCGAAAACTGACGGTGTTTGTTTCATAGCCGTTCATCGTTTTCCAACCCCGTATAACCCCACAGAGAAGTGGAATCAGAGTGATGTTGTTTACAGGGGGAAGGTAAGATGTGGCGAAATTGTCGTGGTGAAGGATATCATAAACCTGATGCAAATAGGGGTTAGGGAAGAAGGGGGTGAGAAAAGGCCGCTCTACGACTCTCCGGAGTATGCTATTGTTGTCATATCCAAACAAGGTGGATTCAACAAAATCTTGCAGACCGACATTGTTAAGCCCATTACTGATGTCGTTGTGAAAGTCAATTTCAGCAAAGGCAGGCTTAAGGAGACTTATGGCTCATCCAGCTCCGTTGAGACCGCTAAGAGCAGTTACTGTTATATCTACAACAATCCTGATGTGTGCGTTGCAGACACAAAACTCACGTACATCAACAGCATTCCCGGCTTGAAGGTGGCCTTTGGACTCGAAAGAGCACCGCCATCGGTCATGTACATCGAAGGTTGGGGTAGCTCCTGCATCTCCACAGACCCCAACTCTGCATGCCCGCAATCTACGTGGCACTCCAGTGGAAAAAGGAAGACGATCTCTCAGGTTGGTGAATTGAGCGATTTTGTATCGAACGGACAGAGGGGCATCGTGTGGGGTGACGTGGAGTACAGGTACGAGAGATACGCTTACTGGGACGACGACTTTGAAATCTACTGGAAGTACGAGTTTTTCTATCCGACAGCAATAGGGGGACTGTCTACTCCCCAAATAGTCGGGAACTACTATCCACCCACGTCACCGCCGCGTTATGCTGCAGGACCGCTTAAAGGGACGATAAACCTAAATTTCGAAGAACCAGAACAATCTAACGAGAAACTAAGCCTGAGCACAAATATTGGTCTGAACATTGGCCCAGTATCTGTTGGAATATCTGTCAGCCCATATAGAGCTGGGGATGACCGCTACTCTACACCCTACGAAAGAGTTGTGGATGTCAGTGGAAAGAGTTATGACTGGTACTACTGGTGGTACAGAGACAACGACCCAATGAACTACGAAGTCGAGTTTTACGGTAGTTAAGGAAGAACGTTGAAATGGAAGTACTGGACAGCGATTGTCTGGGGGAAGAAGCAAAGGTTCTGGTAGTTAAGAATGATTTTTTATTTTTTGTTTGAGGTTGGATTCACGTTTCTGGAGATACTTGAACTGTTGAACTGATAATCCTGTGGAAAGTCTTGGTGTCGAGAAAATACTGATTTTTTTGGCCGACATAATCTTCACTTTTAGGGTCCTTACCAAATCACATCTCAGCCAGCCTCTGCAACACCTTCTTTTCCCTGAAACCCATAGCAACGAAAATACCAACCAAAAGGACATTCAGAGCTGCAAACTTCAAAACAGATCTCCTCGTATATCTATGCAATTTCCTCAATCCAAATGATTTAGCGAGCTTGAACACATCCTCAATCATTGACCTCAATGCCTTGAACTTTTCCCATCCTCGCAGTAAATTCATCAGCTTAGCCTTTAGAGCCTTAAACAGCTTAATCTTACTCATCAGATTCTTAGAGCTAAAAATACTTAAGGGATAGCTCAGTATTCTATCCAGTCTGTTTATATTGAAGTTGTTTCGAGGAAAAATCAGAGGAACAATCCTGTACTCGTTCACTCCGATTAAGTAATTACTGTACGCGTAAAATCACTTTGTCCATGATAACTATGTCTCCTCTCCTTGCAATTCTTCTCATTCTAAGTTCTTTCATGACCTCTTGAAAAATCTTAGCTTCATGACTGTTTGCAGGGTGTAAGAGGAAGATAAGAGGTTTTAGAGTGGGATACTCTAAGATTAAAGTCAGTTTCATGCCCACAAACAATCCCTTCGTTGAGTAGCCCCTGTAATCTTTCCCTCTAAATCCCTTTGTTTTACAGGATTCCTGAACCAGTTTACGTCTACACTCACGTCTGTACAATCAATGATGAGCTTGAAATTTCTACCCCTTTTCTTGGTTATCGAGTTCAGGATTCTAAGAATCATCGCTATAAAGCTTTTCAAATCGAATCTGGAAAGGAGAGCGTAGACATAGCCTTCTTTAGGCACTTCCTCCTCTTTTATTCTCAGAAACTCTCTTAAGTCCTCTCTCCGCTTTAGTTCTTCAACCACATGAGATATTTTTGTTGAGAAGAACATTGAGGTAAGGGTTATCTTAATGCAGTTTATTGCAGTTTTTATTTGAGAGAATTTTGCTATGATCTTCTTTGTCTTTCGCATTTCGAAAACCTTAAGTATTTTCCCAAGTAATTGCCACCTGTAGTCGTTTGGGTCGATTACAAGTGGGATTTCCATTTTCTCACTTGGAGGAGGCTTGTGCCTCCTCCTACATAACTTTTTCGGTTTTAAATCTGGTTGTTTCCTTTGAAGGGACGTTTGGTTGGTGCCTCTTTTTGTGGGAAGAATTTTGAAGTGGTTATTTGTGGATTGGATAGGTTAGAGAAGAGATTAGGTTGGGGGTTGTGTAAGAACTCTAATTCAAAAAGTTTATTTTTTCTGAAACACTATTTTCTTCGATGATCGACGAAAAAAGTCTCAAGATTATGGAAGGCATAGCAAAGGGGCTCTCTCTTGATGAAATCGCTGAATATGCAGGAGTGTCTAAGAAAACAGCATATAATAGAATCAAAGTTCTTGAGGATCGTGGAATTGTCAGAAAGGTAAAGAGAACGTGGGAGATTGATTACAAGAAGGCTGAATGCGATACGATTGGGATTTTGCTACTTGGTGTGCACAACGATTACGAAGGGTTGAAGAAAATGATATCGAGGCTTGAAAAATTCGACTTTGTGGAGAAGGTTTACAAGCTGGTTGGTTCGAACTACAATCTCCTCGTAATTGTCAGATATAAGAATCTCAAAGAGCTTGTGTCTGAGGGAGAGAAGTTTCTTGAGTGGCTGCAGAGAAGTGATATTAAGATAGATTCGATGGCTCAGTTTGTTGGTGAGACTGTCAAGGACAGTCAGAGGACAATGCTTGTTTGATTATTGCTATTTTGTTGTAGTTTAAAGTTGCTTTTTTGGAAAATGGATGAAATACTTGTTGCGTTTTCGAGACAAAAGGGCTAAAACTTAAATAAGATCATGACGAAAGTGAAATATGAGAGTTCTGGTTGTTGGAGCGGGCACGATGGGACATGGAATAGCCGAAGTGTGTGCCCTCGCTGGTAACGAGGTAATTCTGAGCGATATAAGCGAGGAAGTGTTGAAAAATGCAATGAACAGAATAACATGGAGTGTAAAAAAGCTTGAGGAGAAGGGAAGGATTAGGGAGGCAGAAGAGGTTATCAAAAGAGTGAAAACGACAACAGACCTTGCAAGTGCAGCAAGGGAAGCAGATTACGTTATTGAGGCTGTTGTTGAGAAAACAGAGGTTAAGCATGAGGTTTTTAAGGTTCTGGACGAGAACTGCAGAGAGGACGTAATTCTTGCGACAAACACGTCAACGATTCCGATAACGGATATAGCCAGCGTTACAAGAAGACAGGACAAGGTGGTGGGTCTCCACTTCTTCAATCCGCCGACACTTATAAGACTTGTTGAAATTATCAGAGGGGAGAAAACGAGTGATGAGACGGTTGAGAAAACTGTAGAATTCGCAAAATCGATTGGAATGGATTACGTGCTGGTCGAGAAGGACGTTCCTGGTTTTCTGATAAACAGGATAAACATAAGGGTTTTTATTGAGGCGATAAGACTCCTTGAAGAGGGTTTTAAGCCTGAGCAGATTGATGCTGCTATAAGATACAGAGCAGGTTTGCCAATGGGTATTTTTGAGGTTGTTGACTTCAGTGGGGTGGATACTGTCTACAATGTTTTGCACGAGGTGAGAAAGAGGGGATTTGAGGTTGAGGTGCCCGATTTGCTTGAGAATATGGTAAGCGAGGGCAGGCTGGGGATGAAGACCGGAAAGGGATTTTACGAATACAGTGGATTTTACGCGAGAGTTAAGATTTCGAAGGATCTGGCCTATAGCGTAAATCCGATTCAGATTCTTGCTCCCGGAGTGAATGAGGCTGCATGGTTGATAAGAAACGAAATTGCCAGCAGAGAAGACATCGACAAGGCGACAGTAAAGGGTATGGGATATCCGAAGGGAATTTTGGACTTTGCCGACAGCTACGGAATAGATAAGATAATCGCCATCCTTGAAACGAGAAAAGGAAAGACTGGCTTGAAGGAATACGAGCCTGATCTACTGCTAAAAGAGATGAAGGATGGCGGAAAGCTTGGAAAGAAGACGGGTGAGGGATTCTATAGGTGGAAATATGAGCAGGTTGACTTCGGACCTGTTAGATACGAGAAAAGGCACAACTATGCAATGATAACTATGAGAAGACCTGAAAAGCTGAATGCGCTGAATGAAGAAATGTGGAAAGGGTTGACAGAGGCCTTCAAAAAGGCGAGGATGGATGACGAGGTGAGGGTTGCTGTTATAACCGGAGAAGGCAGGGCTTTCTGTGCTGGAGATGATATTTCTGTAATGGGCTCATGGAAGAGCTTCAGAGACGGGGTTGAGTTCTTTGAGAAGGTAGCAATGCCTCTTGTCGAGGAGCTTGCAAACTACGACAAGCCTATAATTTCCCTTGTGAATGGTAATGCCTTTGGAGGTGGAATGGAACTCAACATGTTCTTCGACATAGTTATCGCAATTGAAGATGCGAGCTTTGCAATTCCTGAAGGGTTGATAGGAGCTATACCACCTCTCGCGGCCTCCTTTGGATATGCCATTTTCGGAAGAAAAATAGCCCACTATGCGCTTACTGGCGATGTCATGGATTCACAAGAGGCAAAAGAACTCGGACTCGTTGATGTCATAGTTCCAAAACAGTGCCTTGAGGATGCTGGAATCGAGTATGTTGATAAGGTGTGCAGAGTAGCTCCTCTTTCGACAAAGGCGATAAAGAGGTCAATGAACGCAGTGAGACAGCTTTACAGGAATGCAATTGAACTTGCCGGAAAAGAGATAGAGCTTCTGATACCAACAGAAGACTTTGCTGAGGGTATGAGAGCCTTCGTGCAGAAAAGAAGACCTGAGTGGAGGGGCAAGTAAATTTCACTTTGGCTCAGCTCATTCCAATATTTTTTCGATTTTTATTTTAAAAATTAGAACTTTACGGATCACAGAAGAAGATCTGGCCGGAAGCTATAATATGGATCATGAAGAGGTCTGATTAATGTTGGAGGAGTTGAAGGGGGATTTACTCCAAGAAGGGTGGAGAGTTAAAGCCCTTTGAGAAATTTGAGGGAGAGGTGAAGGAGGGGTACAGGATAGAATACGAAAAAATGCTCACTGAAGTTGACGTGACATTCTTCGGGCTTGCATCGGGTGATTTGAACCCAGTGCATTTTGATGAGGATTTTGCGAGCAAAACGAAATTTGGTGGGAGAGTTATTCATGGAATGCTTGCCACAAGCCTTGTATCTGCAGCAGTTGCAAGGATGCCTGACACAATTGTTTTACTTGAACAGAGCTTTCGATAATGGTAAAAGTAGAGGGCGTTGTTACTGAGGTTGTAAAGAACCGCTGTAAAGTTGACGTGAAGTGTCTGGTTGGCGATAAAGTTGTTGCAGAGGGGTGGGTGAAGATTCTGATCTGGTGACGTTAACTCTTTAACTCCCCCTCTTTATTTTTTATATGCGCAGAAAAAGACTGAGGAAAAAGGAAGCAAAGAGGGTCTCCGAGGAGTTGAGAGAGAATGCAGGGATTGACGTGAGTGGGGACATGGACATCGTTGATTTTGGAAAAGTAAAGGTTATCCTCGTTAACAACGAACCTCTTTTGATTGAATACGATGGTAAGCACTACGTCTCGGTATACGGTGCAATAAAGCTGAAACCTGAGAAATATAGGGTTGAGGTTGACGAGGGAGCGTTGAAGTTCGTAATGAATGGGGCGGATGTTATGAAGCCGGGAATAGTTTACGCCGATGAAAGAATAAAAGAGGGAGATTTTGTTTATGTTACTGTAGAGGGAAAAGAGAGCCCTATAGCAGTTGGAATCGCTCTATGCAGCGGAAAAGAGATGAAGGAGGGAAAAGGGAAGGCTGTGAAAAATCTGCATCATTTGAAGGATAAAATCTGGAAACACTTCTTTGGGTAAATTTAAAATTTTCCGCGATTACATCTCTTATGGCTCTTGGGTTTGTGCTGGTAAAGGTCTCACCGGGGAAGGAGAGGAAGGTTTACGATACCCTTGCAGGACTGGAGGAGGTTGAAGAACTGTATCCTCTATTCGGCGAGTATGATCTCATTGCCAAAATCGTTGTTAGAGACTTTGAGGAGCTAAGCGATGTTGTTGTCAACAAGATTAGATCAATTGACGGTGTTGTAGAGACGAAAACTCTAACAGGGGCGAAGTTCTGATGTTGAGGGGTCTGAGAATAATCGCAGAGAACAAAATAGGAGTCTTGAGAGATTTAACCACTATCATCGCTGAGGAAGAGGGAAACATAACCTTTGCCCAGACTTTCCTAATCAAGCATGGGGAGCATGCAGGCAAGGCTTTGATCTACTTTGAAATCGAAGATGGAAATTACGAGAAAATGCTCTCAAGAATAAAAGAACTCGATTCTGTTCTTAAAATTGAGGAAGAGGAGCCATTCGAGAGGGTTTTTGGTAAGAGGGTTATAATACTGGGCGGTGGAGCTTTGGTTTCTCAGGTTGCAATAGGCGCGATAAGTGAGGCGGACAGACACAACTTGAGGGGGGAAAGAATCAGCGTTGACACAATGCCGGTGGTTGGAGAAGAGGAGATGGCTGAGGCGGTTAAGGCTGTATCGAGGCTTCACAGGGCGGAAGTGCTTGTACTTGCAGGTGGAATAATGGGTGGGAAAATAACGGAGGAAGTTAGGAAGCTTAAAAAGAGTGGAATAAATGTTATCTCTCTCAGCATGTTTGGCAGCGTGCCGCATGTGAGCGATATCGTCGTCAGCGACCCGGTCATGGCGGGAACACTTGCGGTTATGCACATAAGCGAGAAGGCGAAATTTGACATTGACAGGGTAAAAGGGAGGAGAATCTAAGCAATAACTTTTTCAGCAACAATCTCCCACCACTTCTTATTGTTAATACACCCCGGATCAGGCTTGAGATAGTCTCCGAAGTAGTTGTAGGCTCTTGCCCTGCAACCACCGCAAACATATCTGAAACTACAACTCCCGCATCCTTCAAGAATATCCTTGTCCCTCAAGTCCTCGAAAACTGGATTGTGGAGCCACAAGTCCTCGAGATCATCCTCCCTCACATTTCCAACTTTCAGCGGGAAGAAGACGCACGGTTGCACGTCTCCATTTGCTTTTATTGCAAAGTAGAACCTTCCTGCTCCACAGCCACCAATGAATTCTGCAAGCTCCCTCAACCTCTCACCAGCGTTTACGTTGTAGAAATGCGTTGGCACTATGCTCCCATGACACTGCAGAGCTACACGTGCAAACTGGGGGGCAGTTGAGAGCAGAGAGATGTTCGAGCTGTAGTTCTTCTCATAAAGCCACTTAAGCAGCTCTTCCCTTTGTTCGGGTGTGATATCCGCCTCAATTATCTCTCTCCCCCTTCCAGTGGGGATGAAGTTGTAGTGCATGAACCAGTTCACTCCGAGCTTCTCACAAAGCTCCACAACAGCAGGAACATCGTTATAGTTGTATCTGGTTACGGTCATAGACACGTTCACAAACAAACCAGCCTTCACAGCGTTCTTTATGCCCTCAACTGTCCTGTCAAAACATCCTTTTATACCCCTGAATTTATCGTGTGTCTCCTTCAGCCCATCAAGGCTTATCTGTGCATAACTCACACCGTTCTCCTTCATCTCTCTCGCTCTCTCTTCCGTGATTAGCGTCCCATTTGTTGCAATCGCCACGTAGATACCTTTATCGGCAGCATACGCTGTAAGATCGAAAATATCTCTCCTTACGAGCGGTTCTCCACCCGAAAAGGCGATTATTGTTGTGCCAAGTTTATTCAACCGATCAATAACGTCCAAAGCTTCTTCAGTAGTTAGCTCGTCCTCAAGAGCCTTTCCTGCTGTTGCGTAGCAGTGCTTACACCTAAGATTGCAAGCGTAAGTTATATCCCAGACAACTTGAAAGGGTGCTCCAGGAACGAAGGGCTTTCTCACGCCAAAATGAGCTATCCCCTTTATCACACTCGCCAATCCTTTCCTCCAGTACGGATCGGTAAACTTCTCTTTAAGCTCCTCGAAGGTGACATTGAAAGCTTCAGCCCCCCTCTTTAACACTGGCTTTACGGTTTTGGCGGCAAACTTGCACTTCCAGCAGGCATTTTTGCGATAGCCCAAAGCCAATTCGAGTGCAACCTCAAGTCTATTCTTTCCGCAATTTTCACAGTAGTTAGAGATGAGTTTGAGGGTATTTTTTGTTAAAGGATTATTTGCAATTTCGGCAAAAAGTCTCACCCTATCCATCCTGCTCACCCATTGCTATTACGTATCAGGATATATAGGTTTTGCGCAAAATTTATTCCCACATAGGAACTTATTAGTTCAGATACTGTTAAATACCTACAGCATGGGGGTGGAAAGCAATGAAGAACCCGCTATCGGAGATCATAGAAATCGTGGAGAAAGTGAAATTCAAGCCATCAGATATCAGAATATACGCTCTGCTACTTGAAAAGGGCGAGATGAGGGTGAGCGAGATAGCAGAAGAACTTAGACTTTCAACAAGATTTGTGAGGGACAGGCTTAAAGTTCTCGTAAAAAAGGAAGTTGTAAAAAAGAGGCTTATCGAAAGAGGTTGGGTTGGATATGTTTATACTGCCGAAAAGCCATCCATAGTCTTTGAGAAGCTAAAATCGGGAATAGTTGGAGAACTCGAGAAGCTTGAAAGGGCATTTCTGGATTAAAATTTTACAAACACAGCAAAACCCTCTCTCACCCTCTCAATCTTTTCAATTCTGCACTTCACAATTTCGGATTTTCCGTCGCAGATTGTTGGAGATTCTGCCCCTCCAATAACCATTGGTGCAAAATAGACTCTCATCTCATCCACCAATCCACCTGAGATCAGAGATGAGATTAGCGTTCCACCCCCCTCGACCATCACTTTTCTGACACCCTTCGAAAAGAGATACTCCAGCAATCTCCTGAGGTCAACCTTTTTCTCACCAAAGACAACCACATCAGCACGCTGTGAAACTCTTTTTACCCTTTCTTCATCGGCAGCTTTGGAGACTGCAACAAGTGTTTTAGTCTCGTCGTTCAAAACTTTTGAGTCTATGGGCACTCTGCACCTGCTATCAATTACAACTCTGAGCGGGTTCTCATCCTTTCCTTCTTCCAGTCTTCTCTTTCTCAATTCTCTGCTCTTCACGGTCAGCCTTGGATCATCTGCAAGTACCGTCCCTATCCCAACCATTATCGCATCTGACTCAGCCCTTAACTCGTCTACGATCCTCAAGTCCTCATCACACGAAATTCTGAGCTGTCTTCTACCCTCATCGCTAATCTTCCCGTCAAGACTTGCTGCAACGTTGACAAAAACAAAGGGTTTCTGCAAAAATCTCACCCCTTAAAGTAGGGCTCCCTCTCCCCAACAACCCTTACAATTGCACGCATCAGCTCTTCTCCATGTAAAGTGTTAATGTCAACAACCGAGTCCCTCAGGAGACATGGTTTGAGCTTACCGTCAGAGGTAACTCTCATTCTGTTGCAGTGCATGCAGAACTCAGTGTTGTCGAGCGGCTTTACGAACTCTATAGCTCCCAATGGTGTAAAATACTGTGTTCTTCTATGCATCGCCCTCACTCTCGTTTGTGTTGCCATCTCCGAGTATCTCCTTTCGAGTGTGGAGATGTCAAAGTAGTACTTCTCAAAACCCGGAAACGGAATCAACTCTATAAGCTGCAGTATCGCTTTAATATCCTCTCCATTGAAAGAATTTGTGAATTTCAGCAAATCATCAACTTCATTCTCATTTATTCCTTTCATTACAATCATATTCACCTTCACAGGAGTGAGGCCAACATCACATGCTGCAAAAATCCCGGACAACACCCTCTCAACGTCTCCAACCTTCGTTATAGATCTATACTTCTCAGGATCGAGTGTATCGAGGCTCACATTTACTCTGCTTAAACCACACTCCTTTAACTCTTCAGCATAATTTTCGAGCAGTATGCCATTGGTTGTCATAGATATCTCATCAAAAGCTGGCATTTCCTGTATTATGTCGAGTATATCACTGCGGAGAAGCGGTTCTCCTCCCGTAATCTTCAGCTTCTTAACCCCAAGTTTATAGAAAGCTCCTGCAATCTCGATTATTCTGTCAGCAGACATTTCTTCTCCCGGATTCTTCTCACCCTCTTTATGGCAGTAAAAACATCTAAGATTACATCTGTTCGTCACCGCAATTCTCAGATTCGTTACAACCCTTCCAAACCTATCTCTGAGCATAATTTCTCTGCCCTCTCCAAGTCATTTTTTGTGTTTATGTTGAAAAATGAAATCAGATCTTTATCAAACTTTCTCAGGTTCTCAACTGGATAATAAACAACTTCAAGATTCTTAAGAGGAGCCAGAATCATCCTCTCTCCCGATTTTATAGCTTTTTCGATCTCAGATACGGCAGTCCTTGAGTAATATGCCAGAAGTGGCTCGGGGAATTTATGTTTTGGAAGTAATGCATCACAGCCACTCTCGACGCCCTTCTCATAGATGTGCTCTAAGACCTTCTTCTTCACAAATGGCATATCAATGGCCGTAACGACGCAATCACCAAAGTAGCTCAACGCAGCATGAATTCCGGCTATTGATCCCACATTTTTGAATACATCTGCAATGAACTTGCCCTCATACTGCTGTGAGAGCTTGCTTACCTGACTTTCATCCCTACAAACAAAAACTGTTTCGTAGTCACTGTATTTCTCGATGGCTATCTCGATTAGTCTTTTTCCGCAAAGCCTTATTTCTGTTTTCTCCATTCCTATCCTTCTCCCAATTCCACCTACGAGTACGGCTATCCTCACTTCAATCCCTTTTAGTTAGCTATTTATTACACTTTCCAGAGTGTTGGTCATGGACGTCATTGAAGAACTGAGGACTTACAGAGAAAAGGACATTCCCTATTCAAGGGTGTTAAGCTCAATGTGCACAATCCCACATCCTGTAGCTCTCAAAGCTCATAAGATGTTTATTGAAACCAATCTCGGTGATCCGGGAATATTTGTGGGTACAGTTGAGCTTGAAAAGAAGCTGATGAAGATGATTGGCGAAATTCTGCATTGCAAAACTCCCGCAGGTTACATATGCTCTGGAGGAACTGAGGCAAACATTCAGGGGATAAGGGCGGCGAGGAACATTCAGAGGGGGCAGAGAAGGGGAGAGTTGAATATTGTTATCCCAAAAACAGCTCATTTCTCATTTGAGAAAATAGGGGACATTCTTGGAGTAGAGATAAGGAGAGCAGGGGTTGATGAGGATTACAGAGTTGATGTGGCTGAGGTGGAGAAGCTCATTGATGATTCAACAATCGCCCTCGTCGGGATTGCTGGAACAACAGAACTTGGACAGATTGACCCCATTGTTGAACTTTCAAAGCTTGCCGATGAGAGGGGTGTGGAGTTGCATGTTGATGCTGCTTTTGGTGGCCTCGTTATTCCTTTCATGAATGATCCGTACCCCTTTGACTTCCAGAACAGGGGGGTTTCGTCAATCACCATTGACCCTCATAAGATGGGTATGGCAACGATTCCGGCGGGTGGTATAATCTTCAGAGATGAGAGATATTTAAGGGCTCTTGAAGTTGAAACACCTTACCTCACTTCCAAAACCCAGTTCACCCTCACCGGAACAAGACCTGGGACTGGTGTGGCCTCTGCTTACGCAGTCCTCAAACATCTCGGTTTTGAGGGTATGAAGAAGGTTGTTAATATCTGTATGAAAAACACGAGGATTCTCGTGGAGGAAATGCGCTCTATGGGTTTTGAGCCGATTATCGAGCCCGTGATGAACGTTGCCTCTTTTTTCACAGAGAAAGCTGAAAGGATAAGGGACGAGCTTTACAGGAAAAAGTGGGTTATATCAACAATTCGAGAACCAAGAGCCATAAGATTCGTTATAATGCCGCATGTAACAGAAGAAGTTATCAAGGAATTTATATCTGATTTTAGAAAAGTTGTTGGTAAGATTGATTAGAGGTGGTGGAATGGAGGTTAGACTTGTTGTTGACGGAGAAGATATAGAGATGAACGAGTTTGTGACAAAGGTCTTCGGCAGGGTGATTGAGGCTCTTGTCTCAACGCTTAAGGGTGTTGACGAGAAATGGGACATTGTGAAAATCGAGGTAGTCAGATGAAGTTTCCCATTAGGGAATGCGCCGGTATCTCAAAATACGTTCCGGGAAAAAGTATTGAGGAAGTCAAAAGAATGTATGGGTTAGAGAGGGTTATAAAGCTGGCTTCAAACGAAAACCCCTACGGGGCGAGCCCAAAAGCAATTGAGGCTTTTAAAAGTTACAGCGATCTTCACATTTATCCTAACCCAGAGTATCGAGAGCTGAGAGAGAAAATCTCCGAATACACGGGCTGGGAAGTAGAGAGGGTTGTTGTCTCAGCGGGTGTTGATGGCGTTCTTGAGACTCTGTTTAGATTGCTGATAGGCGAGGGCGATGAGGTAGTGATACCCATCCCGACCTTTCCCTACTACCACAACCTCACGAGGATGCATTGTGGGAAGGAAGTTCTCGTGAAAAGGTCGAGTGATGGATACGGTATTGACGACAGCATATTTGATGCCATTTCAGAAAGAACGAAGCTTGTAATAATTTGCAGCCCGAACAATCCGACAGGTAATGTCGAGTCGGAAAAGCTCGTCAGAGAGATTGCTGAAAGCACTAAGGGGGTGGTTTTTCTTGATGAGGCTTACATTGAGTTTGCCGACAAAATTATTGATGTTGATTTAGATAACGTGGTGGTGGCAAGGACATTCTCAAAGGCATTTGGGCTCGCCAACCTGAGAATAGGATATGCTTTACTGCCAAAGTGGCTGCTTGATCCATTCAAAGCCGCTTCAACCCCTTTCCCCATCTCAACCCCTGCAGAGAGAGCAGCAGTTGCTGCACTTGAGGATGTCGAATGGATGCTCGACTGTGTTGGAAGGATAAGAGCAGAGAGAGAAAGGGTTTACAAAGAAATAAGGAAGTTTGTTGAGGTAAGTCCCTCACAGGCGAACTTCTTATTCTTCAGAAGTCCGATCAAAAATCTCGCCGAGGAACTTTTAAAGAGGGGAATCATAGTTAGGGACTGCAGTAATTTTGTCGGATGTGATAACCATATCAGGGTCAGCATCGGAACTAAAGATGAGAACGATATGTTTATCAACGCATTAAAGGAGGTTTTGGGTTGAAAAGAACGATTGCTCTCACAGGCACTCCTGGAACAGGAAAAACAGCTGTTGCGGAAGTTTTGAAGAGAAAAAGATACAGAGTTGCATCAGTCGTGGAGCTTGCGAGAATGCACGACTGCATTCTTGATGAGAATGACGAAGTGGTTGTTGACGTGGAAAAGCTCTCCAAGTTCAAATTTGATGGAATTGTTGAGGGTCACCTTTCTCACCTCCTCTCTCCCAATCTGTCCATCGTGCTGAGGTGTAATCCTGCAATTTTGAAGGAAAGACTATCGGGAAGGGGATGGAGTGAGGAAAAGGTAATGGAGAACGTTGAGGCAGAGCTGCTCGATATAATACTCGTTGAAGCGCTGGAGAATTGTGAGGAGGTTTACGAAATAGACACAACTGATCTCAGTGTAGAGAAAGTTGCGGAAATCGTTGAGAGGATTATCTCCGGACAGGGAGAAAGATATAAGCCGGGAAAAATAGACTGGCTGTCTGAACTTGAAGACAGGCTTGAAGATGTTGTGAGGTTTTAGAGTATGAAGGAAGGTTTTGCCAAGATAGAATGGGCAGAGAAACACATGAAGGTTCTGGCTAAGGTAAGGGAGAGATTCAGAACGGAGAGGCCTCTTGAGGGTTTGACGGTTGGAATGGCTCTGCATGTGGAGGCGAAAACTGCTGTGCTTGTCAAAACGCTCATAGATGGCGGGGCGGATGTGGCAATCACAGGCTGCAACCCGATGAGCACGCAGGACGATGTGGCTGAGGCTTTGAGGGATATGGGTATTGCATGCTTTGCCAAGCGTGGAATGTGTGTGGAGGAATACTACGATGCCCTGAGGAGGGTTATAAAGGCAGAGCCGGATATAGTTATAGATGATGGTGCAGACCTCATCTTCCTTCTACATGGAGAGATGAAGGAGTATGCGAAAAAAGTTAAGGGAGCGAGTGAGGAGACAACAACAGGGGTTATAAGGCTAAGGGCGATGGAGAGAGAGGGTGTGCTTCTTTTTCCTGTCATAGCCGTCAACGATGCCTACACGAAGTATCTATTTGACAACCGTTATGGCACAGGACAGTCAGCGATTGATGGAGTGCTGAGAGCCACAAATATGCTTATTGCGGGTAAAAACGTAGTTGTTGCCGGTTACGGCTGGTGTGGAAGGGGAATCGCTATCAGGGCGAAGGGAATGGGTGCAAACGTAACCATTACGGAAGTTGACGAAATCAGGGCGCTTGAAGCTGTAATGGATGGTTTCAGGGTTGTGACGATGGATAAAGCTGCGGAATACGGAGATATTTTCATCACCGCAACCGGGAACAGAGATATTATTAGAGAGGAACACATCAGGAAGATGAAAGACGGAGCAATTCTGGCAAATGCAGGACACTTCAATGTGGAGATAGACATCAACGCCCTCGAAAGAATGGCAAAAGCAAAGAGAGAAGTGAGGAAATACGTTACGGAGTATGATCTCGGTGATAAGAAGGTATATCTGCTGGCAGAGGGGAGACTCGTTAATCTCGTTGCGGCTGATGGTCATCCGATAGAAGTTATGGATATGAGCTTCTCCAATCAGGCTCTTGCGGCTAAATACATTGCAGAGAACTGGGAAAATCTGGAAAAGAAGGTTTACAGGATGCCAGACGAGCTTGACAGAGAGGTTGCGATGATGAAGCTCGAATCAATGGGAATCAAGATTGATGAGCTTACGGAAGAGCAGATTAAATACCTCAGCGACTGGAGGTGTGGAACTTGATCTGGACATACAGAGCTTTGAACAATCCTGCTGCGAGGAAAAAGTGGCTCTGCTTTGTTCTCTTTATACTCCTCGTGGGCTTTGGATATGCTGCATTCAGAGCGCTCACTGGAGATGCATCGGGAAGGTTTTTGATTGCTGTAACGCTATTCACACTCTTTGTGAGTCTTTATACAATCATAACCCTCGGAAAGCCAAGGCACTACTACATTGAAGAAGACCATGTCTATTACAAGCCATTCAAAACCAATCTGAAGAAAATAGAAGGATTTGAAGTTGATGAAAGCAAGATGCTGATCAAACTTAAAGGTGCAGGCTTATTCTCTGTCAGAACACTGTATTTCGAAAATCTTGGCGACCTCAGACAGGTGGAGCGAAGGCTTAAAAGAATAACTGGAAAAATATAAAAAATTTTTTCGTTAAAATTTTATTTGAGCTGGTGGACAAAGCTTATGGTCTCATTGTCAGCTTGTATGCAGTGCGCCATTTGCAGTTCATCATGCAGCATGCGTTACAACATGAACATCAGGAAGCTAATCGCCAGTTATCTCAGCAAGCGGAATGAATTCTGGAGCGACGAACTCTGGAACTGCACAACCTGCCATGTGTGTCAGGACAGATGTCCGAGAGGGATTCCGATAACGGAACTGATCATTGAGGCGAGGAGCAGAACGATTGAGAGTGGGAGAGTGCCGTCTGATGTGAGAGAGATGCTTGAAAGTATACAGAAGTTCGCCAACCCATTCGGGGTTGGGAAAGCGAAGAAAAGAGAATGGCACGGAAACAGGTTTAAGTTTGCTGACGAAGGTGATTTCGAGTATCTTTACTTTGCTGGCTGTGGAGTTGTTGATGAAAGGGTAGGAGAGGTTGCAAGGAAAACCGCCGAACTTTTAGAGGCTGCTGAGATTAACTTTGCAATTCTTAAGGAGGAGGGGTGCTGCGGTAATGACGTAAAGGCTGTAGGCGAGGAGGGGCTTTTTGAGATGCTGAGAGAAGAGAACATGGCCGTGTTTGAGGAATACGGTGTGGATAAACTGATTGTGTCCTCACCCCACTGCTATAACGTCTTCAAAAATGAATATGATGGGATAAAGGTGTATCACGTCTCGGAAATCTTTGAAAAAGCCATTGAAGACGCAAGACTGAGGTTTAGAAACGTTCTTGAGCTAAGAGTCACATTCCACGATTCGTGCTATCTCGGAAGATACAATGGGATTTACGATTCGCCGAGAGAGGTTTTAAAGGCAATTCCCGGCATAGAGCTGGTTGAGATGTCAAGGAACCGTGAAAACGCTCTATGTTGTGGGGCTGGAGGGGGGAATGTGGTGAGAGATGTTGACTTTCGACCTTCCCTCATGAGGGTGGATGAGGCTGAGATGAGTGCTGCAGATGTTCTCGCAGTCTCATGTCCTTTCTGCCTCATGATGCTTGAGGATGCTGTAAAGGTTAAGAAAACTGAGATTAAAGTTTTAGATGTTGCCGAGCTTTTGTATGACGCAGTTTTTAGCGGATAATAACTGTATGGTCTTTCTCACAAGTAGATTCACGTCAGAACTCATCAACACTTCATAGAAAAAGTTTTAGTGATTTTCATTATTATCTATTTTTCAATGAAATGCAAGTATGGAAAGGAAAATGAGGTGGTCTATTAGGATTTCTCAGGCAAAGTTAACAAATTTGTGTGTGATGAAGATGCTGTAAAAGACGGCTATTGTATTTTTCACCACCCAACATACTGGAAGGAGAATAAAGAAGAAGTTAGAGAAAAGTTTATGGAGAAAGTTAACTCAGCCATTCAAAAAGAAGAAGAGCTGATTTGCATTGGGTATAACCTACCAAAAATCGATATTTCTGGTAAGAAATTTAGAGCTCCAGTATACTTCAACTATGCAGTTTTTCATGAAAGTGCTGTGTTTTCAGAAACCGAGTTCATTAGTGCGGACTTTAGGGAATGCAAATTCTCTGACGCAGAGTTTAGTGGGGCTAAGTTTACAGAAGTGGTAAATTTTAATAAAACTGAATTTTCCGTGGCTGATTTTAGTAAAGCTGAATTTTCCGAATTCTCTGAGGCATATTTCAATGAGACAAAGTTCAACACAGCCGATTTCATTGAAGCTAAATTTTATAAAGCAAATTTTAGTAAAGCTGAATTCTCCAAGGCAGAATTTACGAATGTTGAATTTTTTAGGGCAAACTTTAATGAAGCTAAATTCTTTATAGCGGATTTTAGGGGAGCTAAATTCACCGACATGGCTCTTTTTGCTAGAGCCGAGTTTTCATTTGCAAACTTTGCTGCATCTAAATTTTCTAGATTTGTGAGCTTTATTGAAGCAGAATTCTTTGTTGCGGCGTTCTTTGAGGGATGTAAGTTCCCTGAGGCAAACTTTGCTGGGACAAAGTTCTCTAATGTAAACTTTATTGGATCAGAGTTCTCTAAGGCAATATTTACCAGAGCCGAACTCTCGAAGGCGGATTTTAGTGGAGTAAAGTTCTCCAAAGCATACTTTAATGGGACTAAATTCCTTGGGAGAACAGTATTCAATCTTTATACCTTTTCAAAGAGTGCTGATTTTAAAAAAGCAATCTTTTCACCAGATATGTTGGAAAAATGCTTAGATCCGGGAAACCTAATCTCGTTCAGGCGTGTTACATTCAGCGAGCCAGAAAATGTAGTTTTTGATGGATGCGATATGAGGAGAGTCTCTTTCATCCACACAAACATAGAGAGAGTCAAATTTAGAAATGTAGAATGGGGCGACTTCAGGATTTATGATGACAGGCTCTTTGCACTAAAGCTTTCAGAGAAAGAAAGGAAGAAGTTCATAGAAGAGGGGGCTAAAAAGCTTAGAAAGGTTTTGAATGATGAACCTGACAGTAAAATTAAAAAATTGGTACTGAAGATTGTTGAAAAAATAAGGAGCAGTGAAGGAAAAGTAGAACTAAATTCTGAGTTAATAGGAAAGCCAAGAGAAGAGAAATTAGAGGAGATCCGCGAGTATGTGGAAAAAGATGAAGATTTAACCGAGGACAACATCTTAAGTGTTTACAGAGATCTAAGGGAAAACTACGACTACCACTTAAAGTATGAGGTGTCTGGAAGATTTTTTGTTAACGAGATGGAATTGAAAAAGAGGTCTGCAGGTCGTGTTGAAAAAATCGTATTGGAGTTTTACAAATGGCTCTGCCATTATGGGGAGAGTTACGAGTGTGCATTGTTCTGGATGGGTTTAACAATCCTTATTTTCTTTGCTTTAAGGGTTGTATCAAATCTAGACTTATTCTTTACTGAGCAGGATCCTTTCTTAATTTTTATAGCTCTTATAGAGTATTTCTTGATTAGCATAGCGACGTTCTTCCAACTTAACCCAGATTCGAGCCTTCTAACAGTTGCCGAAAGATTAATCTCTATACCAATACTCGGTTCTTTATACATATCTCTGAGAAGAAAGCTCGAAAGGAGGGTTAGACACTAAACGATTGTTTTGAGTTGTCTGAGGAGCGCCATTTATATACCACAAACTTTTTTATTCTGAGCAAATTAAAATAACATGTGTTTGGATACCACGAATTGTCAGACTTCTCTGCTGAAATCGGAAAAATTTCAATCAGATTTGAGAAGGATGGAAACTTTTACAGATATGTGAGGGAAGATGATGGAAGAGAAGAAAAGAGCATCTTCACAGGCTCTGGAAGAGTGATCATAAATCCAGTCGAACCGGTAAATTTGCCGAAGGAAATCACAAACTTTCTGCAGATTAAGTTTGATAAAAAGTTCTTATCCGAACCGAAGTTTTCGACTGAAGTTTACCTGACCTTTCCGATCGAGATTGCGGTTTTTATCGCTGCCAAGAAGAGTTTAGGTCTCATAGACGTTTTCTCACTCAACAAGCCGAAGTTCACACTCTATGGCGATCCAAGAGCGGGGATAATTTGCAGATACTGGGAGAGTGGAGTATACAGCGATATTCCGGAAGTGGACAAATACAGAGAGGGTGTCATGAAGCTTAGAATCACAAACAGTGATGATGAGTGGGTTGAGGTGAACAGCGTCGTTCTGGATGTTTATGGAATGAAGATATACTATGACGGTGAGCTGGTTTACTCAGCAGCTTCAATGAACATTACTTCCCCCAAAGTTGCCGAAACGAGGTTTATAGAGCGCCCTCTGAGAGATAGCATGAAAAAGGCTCTTGAACTTTACGTTGCAAGAAGAATTGCTGTAACGAGGAGCAAATTCGTCATGGAGTGGGGACTATGATGGACGTGCTGGGTTACAAACTTTATGAGGATGTGACGGTCTACGACGTTCTTTTCGTAGTCGTTGTGATGGTCGTAGCCACCATTGTAGCCAAGCTGATAACCACAAACTTACGGAGGGCTTTGATAGACAAAATGAAAAGGGATCAGCTTGAGCTAATGCTTAAAATCATTTATTTCGGTATAATTGTCATAGCCTTCATAGGGGTTCTGCCCACTCTCGGTTTGGAGCTGTCAGGTTTGCTGGTTGCTGGCGGTATTGCGGGCATAGTCATAGGTTTTGCCAGCCAGAGTGTTGTCGCAAACCTCGTTTCCGGGATTTTTCTTATCTCGGAGAAACCGATAAAGATCGGAGATCAGATCAACATTGACGGAGTTGCGGGTTTTGTTGAGGATGTGAACATTCTCTCCACAATCATCAGAACCTACGATGGCCTTTATGTCAGAATCCCCAACGAGAAGGTGTTCACTTCCAACATAACCAACTACGTAGCCCACATAGCGAGGAGGTTTGAGTACGTGATAGGGATAAGATACAGCGACGATGCCGAGAAGGCGATTGAAATCATAAAGAATTTGATTGAAGATCACCCCTTTGCCCTTAAAAATCCTGAACCGCAGGTTTTTGTTGACAATCTGGGGGACAACAGCGTAAATATCGTCGTGAGGATATGGGCGCCATCAACAGAGTGGTATAGCGTAAAGATGGAGCTGCTGTGGAAGATAAAGACCGAGCTTGAGAGGAACGGAATTGAAATTCCATTCCCGCAGCGCGTGGTTTGGTTTGCGAACGAGCTGAAGGCTAATGTTGAGGGTAAGGAAGAGGGATGGCAGGCTTGAGGAGTTCAGCAAAGCCAAAATAGTCAGAACCTGCTTAAGAGCAGGAGCGAGCAAGAGAGTGGCTGAGAAGGTTGCAGATGAAGTTGAGAGGAGGATATATGACGGGATAAGCACTGATGAAGTTCTTGAACTCGTAATTGAGCTTTTGCTGAAACACGAGTATCCAAAAGCAGAAAGATACGACCTGAAGCGCTCCCTAATCCGTCTAGGTCCTTCAGGGTTTGGTTTCGAGAAGTTCGTTGCGAGACTGCTCGAAGAATATGGCTTCGAAACAGAAACAAATGTAATCGTTCAGGGCAAATGCGTTGAGCAGGAAATTGATGTGGTGGCGGAGAAGGGCGGGAAGAGGTATATGGTAGAATGCAAATTCCACAACCTGCCAATCTACACCGGATTGAAGGAAGCCATGTATACTTATGCCCGATTTCTTGATGTTGAAGAGCACTTTACACAACCATGGATTTTCACAAACACCAAGTTTTCAGATGAGGCAAA
>JAPDIX010000082.1 GCA_029259345.1 Archaeoglobi archaeon | reverse complement strand
TCGCTGAGAATGGTATTAAGCATATTGTAGGCAGAGTAAACCATCCTCAGACGAATGGAAAGATAGAGAGGTTCTATGGCACACTGGAGGCCAAGATGAGATACTTTGAAACCTTGGATGAGTTTGTGGAGTGGTATAACTGCAAAAGACCTCACATGAGTCTCAATTTAGATGAGCTGGAGACTCCCTGTCAGGCTTTTCTGAGAAAGCTCCCACCTGAAAGAGTTTTGGGTTACTGCTGGAGGTGGTTCGATGGCGGGAAATAATTTTAGGAAACTACACAATTTTGTCGGTTCGAAAAAATTTAAATCTAAGGTAGTTTTATGATTGCTGATGTCTGATCTGGCCCCACTAATGGCTGTTTACGGTTACGTCGCATTACTTATTGTCGCATCGGAAAAGCTTATACCAAACGAGATGGTGAGCAGAAAATTTCTCCATATAATGGTGGGCAACATCGCCTTCATCCTCCCTTTCTTCGAATCAAGAGAGGTGATGGCTTTTCTTGCTGCTTTTCCCTTTGTACCCCTGACGTTTTTAATGAGTCCTTACTCACCAATCAAGATTTCAAGCAGAACAAGTCTCGTGGGTCATGGACTGGGACTTGTTTACTACTCCATTGCTTGGACGGTGCTTGCATACTTCTTCTTCCACCGTCCAGATGCGATTGCGATCGGGATTATGGCCATGTCCTTCGGTGATGGTTTTGCCTCTCTGATAGGTTCGAAGTATGGCAGTAGAAAATACAATATATTTGGTGATGAGAAGAGCTTTGAAGGAAGTTTAGCGATGTTCGTTGTCTGCGTTATATCTTTTTCCATCGCGTCGCTTTACTATCATGGAGAGATACTACCGATACTCGTTCCACTGGCCTTTATTGCGACTTTAGTTGAGGCTGCAACTCCCAGGGGACTGGATAACCTGACAGTCTCAATAATAACTGCAACACTCTACCTGATTCTGACATGAGGTTCATAGTTGTTGATGGTCTTGATGGGTCAGGAAAGGACACTCATGCAAAGTTCGTTAAGGAGAGGTATCTGTCTAAGGGTGAAACAGTTATAATCAGATCACACCCTTCAGAAGATTCTGTTTTTGGGAGGATGACCAAAGAGAGCCTTCTGAAGAGGGGAAAGATCAACCACATTAAGGCTGCTGTGTTCTACTTCTTGGACGTCATCAATTCACTGATAAGATATTACGGAAAGGCGGAAAACGTAATTTTCGTGAGGTATCTGGGCGGCGTTCTTTACCTTCCCTTACCCCTTGCAAAAATCCTTTATCGCCTCTTTTCTGCAATTCTGCCCACATCCAACTACATGTTTTTCCTCGATGCCGAGCCTGAAGTTTGCCTGGAGAGGATTGAAATAAGGGACGAGAGGGAGATGTTCGAGAATCTGGAAGATTTCAGGAAGGTAAGGGAGAAGGCCAAATATTTGCTGAAGAACTGGCATATAGTGAGAACCGACAGACCTATTCATGAGACAAGGGCGGAAATCGAGAGAATACTCGATAAGATAGATGGTTTGCGCTGAACAAAATTTTAAACACAACCTCATACCCACAGCATGGAGAAGGTAAAATTGACTCTGGATGAAGTGGCGAGGATAAGCCTTAACAGGCCGGGAAAGAAAAATGCACTTGACGTCCAGCTTCTAACAGAACTCAGAGAGGCTTTGGATCAGGTTAAAGGTTCTGACGCCAGAGTCCTTGTCCTTGCAGGAGAGGGGGATACCTTCTGTGCAGGTTTGGACAGAAATCTGCTGATGAGTTTTGTGGATATGGATGAAAGCGCATTTGAAGAGGCTATTGAATTCGTTCAGAAACTCATATACGACCTCAGAACTCTCGAAATACCGGTAATTGCTGCTGTTCAGAGATATGCGATAGGTGGTGGGATGCAACTCGCCTTGACTGCGGATATACGTATTGCGACTCCGGGAACGATATTTTTCCTCAGAGAGCCCGAGTTTGGTATAATACCGGATATGGGTGCTCTTTACATTCTACCAAGGCTTGTCGGGGATGGGGTGGCAAGGGATATGATTTACACAAGAAGACAGGTGACGGCTGAAGAGGCAAAGGCAGTTGGGCTGGTCAACGAAATTTACGAGTATTTGGAAAGGGGGATTGAAGAGTATACACAAAAGCTTCTCTCAGTGCTACCACACACTCTGAGAGAGGCTAAAAAGGAGATTGAATACGGCTGGGGAGTTAGCTTCAAAGAGAGCTTGAACTCCACAAAGGAAGCACAGCTTAGGTGCTTAAGGGAGTCAATCAGAATCTTCAAATCATAACTTTATCAGCTTTACATGACATGTCAAGTTACACTGAATTTATAGCACTTTAGACATCATTTATTCCATGGACTTGGCTGAGCTGATTGATGATGCCATCAGCCTCATGCCCAGAGAAAGAATGGTTTTTCTGAATGAGAAGAAGATTACAGTCATTGGGGATTTGCATGCTGATATTGAGACTCTAAAAATAATCGAGAAAAATATTGAAGGGTATGCAGTGTTTCTTGGCGACTATGCCGACAGAGGGGATTATCCGATTGAATGTTACACAAGAATTTTGAACCTCTTTGTCAATGGCAAAGCTCTCCTTTTGAGGGGAAATCACGAGAGTACCGGAGTTTATCCCCACCAGTTACCCCATCAGCTTGAAAAAAAACTTGGGGATGATGGAAAGGAAATTTATGAGATGTTGGTAAAGTTGTGGCAGAAAATGCCGATTTCAGCAATTGTTGAGGGGGAAATATGGCTCGCTCACGGGGGTGTGCCAACAAAGAAGTGTAAGATTGATGAGGAGGGCTTGAGGTTTTCTGAAATATCAAAACCGGACGACTACACAGCTCTTGAAATTATGTGGAACGACCCTTGGGAGAGAAGAGAGTGTGGTGAAAATTACAATAGAGGGGTGATGTATTTCTACGGGAAAAATGCATCGGATATCTTGCTCTCAGAACTCAATGTGAAGGTGATAATCAGGTCTCACGAGCCGGACAAGGTTTTGAAGGTTGAACAGGATGGTAGAGTTGTTACCGTCGGCTCGTGTGCGAATCCCTACTCAATTGATGAGTTTGCAATACTTCAAATAGACCTTACAAAAGATTTCAGAGATGGATGGGATATTGCGAATAAGTTCGGAATAAGATTCTCTATTTATAACGTTTAAACTGCTCTGAAAAGATATGATGCTTTTACTAATTTAGTAAAATTTATTAGTTTATGGTTTTGACTACGTAACATGAACATCGAAACAGTAATTATTGCTGTTGCGGGCGTTTTTGCTGTTGCATCATCCATCGGTGTTCTGCTGACAAGAGACAACTTCTACGCAGCACTGTATATGTCGGTAACGATGATTTTCGTTGCAGCGATTTACGCGGCGTTCAATCTACAGCCAGTGGTCGTTATTATTGCGCTAATATTCGTCGGAGCAGTTGGTATCGTCACAATTGCAATCGCTGCAACATACAGGGCAAAACCTTCGAGGCAGGTAAGTCTGGCTTGGACAGCTCCAGTTGTAATCGTTTTCGGAATTCTGGCTTATGCTTACTATAAGTTCGCCACACAAGACCTTG
The DNA here is from genome assembly GCA_029259345.1 of Archaeoglobi archaeon. Classification (GTDB taxonomy): domain Archaea; phylum Halobacteriota; class Archaeoglobi; order Archaeoglobales; family Archaeoglobaceae; genus Archaeoglobus. Next base: position 18,867 of record JAPDIX010000082.1, on the reverse strand, counting down.
AGATTACTGGCCAAGAGGTGTTTCCTGCGGTAGCGAGCGATTACTTCTTTGTTGTTGTTTTCCTCTTTTCGCTTGTTGTTTTGATGATGCTTTCCGCTATAAAGCTTGCACGGAGGGTTGACCTGTGATAGATGTGGATGTATCCCAGCTTACTGTAATTTTAACAATTTCAGGAGCAATTCTTCTGGTGGCATATCTGACAGCGATATCTGCAAAAGACCTCATCAGACTGCTTATAAGCCTCGAATTGATGTTTGCGGCAGTTTTTCTTGCCATACTACCACTGTTCACGATCAGTCCAGCGACCGGGTATGCTTTGGCGATTATAACCGCTTTCACGAGCAGCACCGAGCTTCTGGTATTGGTTACGGCAATAATACTCCTTGACAGGAGGAAGAGAGGAATGGGTGTTGAGAAAGTGGCGGTAGGAGGGGATAGCATATGATTTCCGAATACTCTCTTGTGGTATCACTCCTGGTTCCTCTAATTGCCACATTTGTTTTGCCTGCATTAAAGCCAAGGGTGGCAACATGGATTTCTACTCTCTCCTTCCTCGTTCCAATGGTTGTCATACTCGCTCTGCTTTTAACCCTTCAGGAATTCGAAGTTCCCATTTTGGCTCTAAACGCTCCAATAGGTGAATTCTATCTCCTCTCAGACCCAATAAGCAACGCCTTCGGTTTCACAGTCTGCCTTGTCTCTGCGATGGTTGCCCTCTATTCCCTGCCATACATGAAGCACAGATTTGAGGAGATGGTTGAGGCTGGAGAAATTAAGGACATTACATGGGAGTTCAGAAAATACTGGTTCCTATACAACCTCTACGCCGTTTCGATGCTCTGGCTTGTTTACGCTGGCAACCTTATACTGCTTTACATATTCCTTGAAATCTCACTGCTTGCATCCTTCCTGCTTATCTACATGTACGGTTACGGTAACAGACAGTGGGTGGGAATTCTTTACTTCGTGTGGACTCACATAGCAGGTGTTCTGGCTTTACTCGGGTTCCTCATGGTGGGATTCAGCAATCAGACGCTGGCCCTTCACAGTATATCAGCGATAGGCTTCCTACCATGGCTCCTAATCTTTCTCGGAATGGTCGTCAAGCTTCCGGGACTTGGACCACATATCTGGTTGCCTTGGGCGCATGCTGAAGCACCAACACCCGTCAGCGCTCTCCTAAGTCCACTAACTGTCGGTCTTGCCGGATACGTTCTTTTGAGAGTTTATCTCGTAGACCCATCATTCATTGTTGAATACAGAGACGTAATAATTGCCTACGCCATAATCTCAAGCGTTTACGCTGGCTTCTCGGTCTTCAAACAGAAAGATTACAAGAGATTGCTCGCCTACTCAACCGTCTCGCAGATGGGTTATGTTTTGATTGCCCTCTGCTTGGGAAGCTATGGACTCATAGGAGTCGTAATCCAGTATATGAGCCATGCTTTTGGCAAGTCCATCCTCTTCATGACGGCCGGTGCGATAATTGCAACCTTCCATGGTCTCAGAGACGTGGCGAAGATGGGGGGTATGCACGAATACATCCCCACCATTGCAAACGCAGCTCTCATTGGCTTCATGACGCTGAGCGGCATTCTTACGATAGGGATGTTTGGCGAATTCTACATTCTTGCAGGTTTAACCAAGGTTTACGGTTTCAATCTAACTGTAATCCTTGCGGTTGTTTTGGTTTTCATAATATCAGGTCTTTACAGCTTCTACACAATGAAAGTCATCTACTATGGAAAGCCAGCGGGCTATGAAAAACCAAAATTCAGCAGACTTCTCGACTTTCCACTTTACGTAATTGCATTCTTCAGCGTTGCTTTCATCTTCCCTCCGCTATCAACAGCACTGCTTAGCGGAATGAAGATTCTTCTTGGAATCGGAGGTGGAATACCATGACAGAGGGAATGATTGAAGAACTCCCAATGATGGGCGAGCTTCTCGCCTTATTGTTCCTCTCACCAATTGTAGCGAGCTTTCCCATTGCCATAGCATGGGGAATTGACCCAAGACCGGAGTGGGCAAGAAAGTTGCCGATACTTTCGGTTCTTGGCTTGTTTGTCTCCCTATGTGTCGCCCTGTACATTCTGTTCAACATTGGGGAGCTGTCGCCAGAAGCAGAACCACTAAAATACACAATTTACTGGCTTCCAGACTTCAACATAAACTTCGTATTCATCTTTGACTACCTCAGCAAGCTGATGGGCGCTTTGACTGCTGTGATAGCATTTCTGATTGGAGTATATGGACTTGAATACATGAGGGATGACTACAGACTTGGCTGGTACTGGTTCTTCTTCAACCTCTTTACTGCCTCAATGCTCCTTGTCGTTTACAGTGATAATCTGCTTATGCTTCTAATCGGCTGGGAAGGCTTGGGAATTGCGTCATGGGGATTGATAGGTCACTGGTTCAGGGATGATGATGAGCTGAGCTATGTAGGGATTCTGAAGAGGAAAGTTGCTGGCTTGAACATGTTCTGGTCACCCAGCACAGGTGGGTGGAGAGCAATTTCGACAATTAGAATCGGAGACATGCCAATGTTCTTTGCTCTCGGTGCTCTGTTCGCCTTAACTGGTAATCTGAACATAAGCGAGATTCCATGGGCGGGGCTTGAAGAAAAGATAGGGGTTGCTGGTATCGTAATCCTCATGGTAGCTTTCCTGATGGGACCATTCACAAAATCCGCCCAATTACCCTTCAGCGAGTGGTTGATGACGGCCATGACTGGCCCTACAACTGTCAGTGCATTGCTTCACTCAGCAACGATGGTTGCTGCAGGGACATACATCTTTATGAGACTTAGCTGGTACATTCAGCCGTGGGAACTTCATCTGGAGGGTTACGAATACGTTTACATCCTCGTGTTGTTCCTTGGTTTGATTTCGTCATTATATGCAGCCCTTGTTGCAACGAGCACGCGTGAGAGGAAGGTTTTGCTCGCAGCCTCGACGATGTCCAGCCTTGGATTGATGTTTGCCTCTGCAGCAGCGAGCTACTGGGTTGGAAAATTTGCAGTCCTCGTTGCTTTCTGGTATCTCATCATCCACGCATTTGCAAAGGCAACACTCTTCCTTGTTGCCGGCCATCTGATTCACGAAACACACGACAGATTTCTTTGCGGTGATATGGAAGTGGCGAGAAAGCTGAAATGGGCTTTCGTTGCAACTGTGATTGCAACGATCTTCCTTTCAGGAATTCCACCTTTCACAGCCTACTGGATTAAGTCAGGAATGGATGGTGTGATGCACCACCTTGAGCATGAGTTTGGACTGCTGCCACTTGCTCTGCTGGTAACCATTTCGGCAATATACTCTGGATTCCTCGGGAAATTCCTGAGCATGAACTTCTTCAAGGGCAAAAAAGTCCATCTGCATCTACATGGTGGAGCGATAATGAGCACGGCATATATGGTGATGGTTTCAATGCTTATCGTAATTCTTGGCCTTTATCTAACCTCGCATGAAGAACCTTTCGTTGACTTCTTCCATGAAGGGCTTCAATCATCCTCATTTGCCGTTGGTCTGATTGTGCTCGTAGCTTACTCGATAGGTCTTTTCAAGCCTAAGCTTGAATCTCCGGTGGGGCAGTTCCTCAGTGACAGAATGTATGTGATGTTCCTGAACGACTACATCGTACCGAAGATTGGTTGGGCAATTGCAAAGGTCGTTGATTACGGTAACAGGCTAATAGACTTCACCTGTCATCAGGCGATACCGCAGATGTTCGAGGTATATTCAGCCGGAATCAGGTTTGTTCAGAATGGCAGCCTTGAGAGGTATTTGAGGATAGTAGTAGGCTTTGTGATGCTGATAGTAGTTGTAGCGGTTGCAGCGGGGTGGATAGCATGATGCTGGAAATTCTAATTTCGCTGATTGTTTTAACGATTGCAGCAGCTTTAAGCTACAAAGATTACAGACTTTCCTTTATACTCAGCCTTGCCGCGATTATCCCTGTAGCGGCTTCAGGCAATGCAATCTACTCGGCACTGATTTTTGGCGTGGCTCTACTGAATGCTTTCTCACTCTTGGTGATAAGGGGGAATCATATAGTGGGCGTTGATTATGCAATGATTGCGATAATGTGTATCGCAACACTGTATGCATTCATCGCTACGGATTTGGCGGTGATGCTCACACTGTTTGTTGTCGTTTCTGTTCCGACCTATCTGCTGATAATGGTCAGTGACAGAGATATGAAGGTTGATGTGGGCATAAAGTATGTAACCTTCATGGTCATCGCCACAGTCCTGTTCATGATTGGGGCAGTTCTGCTGTATTCAGTGGGGGCAAACTCAATGATATACTCAATTGCATTCCTGATGCTAATCGTCGGCCTGAGCATGGAAGTCGGAATAGCTCCTGTGCATGAGTGGGTGCCAGACGTTTTCTCCTCTGCTGACCCAATCCCGGTTTCGATTGTTGCATCGCTTGCCAAATTCGTTCCCTTCATAATTGCATACAAGATTATTCTCGCAACAGCAACACCAGCAATCGGGCCTTTAATACTGGTTGTGGGTTTGATAGCTGCAGCATCAATGTTTGTTGGAAACATAGGAGCGCTGACAACCAACGATCCGAGCAGGATTCTTGCCTACTCCACTGTTGCAAATATGGGCTACATACTTGCAACCTTTGCAGCGATTACAGCAGGAAAGGAGTACATTTACTTTGCCATTGCCGGAGGAGTTCTTCAGCTCTTCGTAAACTCTTTCGGGAAGATAGGCTTCTTTACAAGCATAAAGAGCGGTGGAACTTCACCAGTCACAGCATATCTTCTGACCTTCTCCTTTATAGGCCTCCCACCGCTGATGGGCTTCTGGAGCAAGCTGTTCATCATATACTCCTTAGTGTTCTCAAGCTACATCTGGCTCGCAGTAATCCTCGTGCTTAACTCGGCAATCTCTGTTCCATATTACGTCAGACTTGCAAGGTTGCTCGGCACTGGCTGGAAGTTCTCGCTTGCAAATGCAGTGGTGCTTTTCGCATCACTGGCGATGCTGATAACACTGATTCCTCCAACATGGTTTGTGGATGTGATATCAATGATGAGGGGGGTGTGAAAAATGGCTCTGATCGAAAATACCCTGATAGTGGTAATACTTGTCGCGGTTGCACTGATTACGGACATTGCAGTCCTGATACTCGCGAAGATACTTCCAAGATACCGCCCCACTGGCGTTAAAGTTTCCAGATTCGAAGCCGGTAACGTACCAGTAGGTCTTCAAAAGTGGACATTGCCGATGCAGTACATCGGTTTCATGATCATGTTCATGGCTTTTGAGCCAATTCTCGTCCTCCTGCTGCTGTTTTCAGCAACCCCAAACCTCGACATCTTTGCATTGACAATCATCGCCTTCCTTCTGATCCTTCCCGCATTGTATGTGGCGTATAATTACTCTCTGGAAATTGCCAAGCTGAGAGGTGGTATAAATGGATGAATTTATTGACTTCGTGAGAGGAGGGCCGCTTGGCCCGATAAAGAAGTGGGGCACAAGATGGAGCTTATGGCCTGTTCATCTCGTTACTGCATGCTGTGGTGCTGAACTCGCCCACGCCTTTGCATGTGGTTACGATGGTGAGCGTATCGGAGCACTCAACTACGGTATCGCAAGGCAGACAAACCTCATCATCGTTGAAGGAGCCATTACAAGGAAAATGGCGAGGGTTTTAAGAGTCACATGGGAGCAGATGCCCGATCCAAAGTTTGTGATTGTGATGGGAGCTTGTGGTCTGGAGGGAGGGCTTTTCTGGAATGGATACCATCTGGTAAAGCCCTCTGATGTTGTGCCTGTTGACTTCTTCATACCCGGCTGCCCCCCTACACCCGAAGCCTTGCTGAGGGGAATAAGACAGCTTCAGGATAAGATCGTAACGGGAGAGGCAAAAACATCTGCAACATTCTCTGAGATAATGCTTGAACAGGGAAGAAAGCCAAGAGTGCTTCCGAAATCTCCGAAAAAGGTTTCAAAGGCTCCAGCAGTCTTAGTGAACGTTCCGAAGCAGGTTGAATGGGAGTTCGGAGAGAAACTTGTGGAAGAGCTTAAGGCTAAGATTGATGCGAAATCCATCACCATAACGGGCAAAAACAGGATAGCGGTGAAGGTTGAGAGAGATTACATACCGAAAGCTGCACTTAAGCTCAGGGATATGGGGTTTGATCATGTAAAGAATGTAAATGTCGTGGATGTGCCAAATGAAGATAAGTTTATAGTTGAATACCACTTCTCAAGCTACAGTGTTAAGGAGCTGATGCCAGTCGTAGTTAATGTCTTTGCCGATGTTCCGAGAGATGAGCCGGAAGTTAAGAGTCTTGCAAAGATATTTCCGAGTGCTGACTACTTGGAGAGGGAAATGCACGACTTCTTTGGTGTTGTGTTCGAAGGGAATCCATGGACAGGCAGAAAGTTCTTACTTGCTCCTGACGCTCCTGAATATCCACTAAGGAAGGACTTCAAGCTTGAGAAGGAGGTTTACGTGAGGTGATAATATGGAAGAGTACGCAATTGACATTCCAGTAGAGCCTCCAAAAGAGCTAAGGTCTCTGTTTATCCCGATACCTCCAGATTATGTCGAGGATGTTTACAAAAGCGACGACTTCCTCGTTCTTGTTGGCCCCCAGCATCCGGGAAGCGGACACATGAGGTTAATCGTGAGGGTCAAGGGAGATATCATTCAGGAGGTAATTCCCGATCCGGGTTACGTTCACAGGTCAATGGAGAAGCTGGCTGAGAATAGACTGTATATTCAGAACATCCCTCTCGTTGAAAGGCCAGCTATAATGGATGCACCAAACTTCAATCTTGGCTATATCAGAGCGATAGAAGAGGCTTTGGACATAGAGGTTCCTGAGAGGGCGAAGTATATCAGGACGATGCTCGCTGAACTTGGAAGAGTAGGGACGCACCTCTACGATGCGGCAATCTTAGCAGTCTTTATGGGACACACAACTGGCTTCATGTATCCCTTCGGACTCAGAGAGCTAATCTGCGAGGCTCTTGTAAGGGTTACGGGTGCAAGATTTACATCCTCATTCATAATACCCGGTGGTGTAAGGAGGGATGTTGACGATTCAACGTTTAAATGGATTTACGACATGACTCTGGCGATGGAGAGGAGGCTGAAGTCCTTTGAGAGAATATTTGTCAAAAACCCCACAGTTATAGCAAGGCTGAAGGATGTTGGAGTCCTTACAAAAGAGGAGGCGATAAAGTACGGTGTTGTTGGGCCTTTCCTGAGAGCGAGTGGTGTTGAGTATGACGTCAGAAAGGTCGAGCCCTACGAGGTTTACGATGAACTGGCGTGGGACATGCCGGTCTCAGATGCAGGAGATGGCTACAGCAGACTTCTCGTCAGAGTTAATGAGGTTGGACAGAGTCTCAGCGTTGTCAGGCAGTGCATCAAGCAGATGCCTGAAGGCAGGGTTATAAGCGATCAGATAGCTGAGAAAGGAGAGGATATAAGGGGCTCCTTCTACGACAGCCTTTATGATCTGGTTCTTCCCTCAGGAGAGTACACGACACTCACAGAAGGAGCAAGGGGGACGATAATTTACAGCATAATAAGTGATGGCGAGTCCAATGTGCCTTACAGGGTTAGAATAGTCACTCCGGGATGGCTCTACCTGAGAGGCTTCATGGAATCCATGAAAGGTGAAAGACTGGCTGATTTGCAGGCGATTTACGGTAGCTTTGGATATTTCCCGCCCGAAGCGGATAGGTGAGGTGATAAGATGATTGACGTATTCCAGATACTGAATTACTTCTTTGGAATCTTCTCGTCAGACATGATGGACATACCGCTGATAGCACCGATAGTTGATTATCTGATGCAGATTCCATTGTTGAACATTCTTGTGGCTCTAATACTCTGGAAACCCTTCTTTGCCGTTGTGATAATGCCCGGACTTGTAGTTCTCACCCTTTACTTGCTGTATATTGTCTGGTATGAAAGAAAGCTCACTGCAAGGGTTCAGTGGAGAGTTGGGCCGCTTGAAGTTGCAAGACCGATCAGAGGAGCCATTCAGGCTTTGGCGGATGGTATCAGATACTTCTTCCAAGAGGCGATTGTTCACAGAGAAGCTCACCGCCCTTACTACATCCAGCTTCCGATACTTGCTTTCATTCCTGTGCTGTTACCAATACTCTTCATCCCTGCTGGCAGTGCTGTTGGGATATACACGCCCTACTCCATCCAGCTAATTGTTACCTTCATTGCTCTGATTCCCATTACAATCGTTGCCATTGGATGGGCATCAAACAGCAGATTTGCCTATATAGGCTCAGTTAGAGAGGCGTTCATGTATTTTGCCTACGAAGTTCCCTTCATAATAGCTGTAATCTCAATGGTATTTCTTTACGGCAGTGGAGATGCTTACGTTGCAGTTGAAAAACAATCCGCGATTCCTGGAGCATTGCTGAACCCGATAGCCTTTATCGTCTACATCATAGCCATGCTTATGGCCACCTCCCGTTTACCCTTTGAGATTCCCGAAGCTGATCAGGAGATAGCCTTTGGCCCATTCGTTGAGTATTCGGGGATTCTCTTTGGACTTGTCATGGTTCTTGCCTATGAGAAGTTATACATAATGACACTGCTGTTCACGATACTGTTTCTGGGAGGATGGAGCGGGATTTACTGCCCACTTCTCGGTGATCTCAATGGGCCGTTATGGCTCTTCATCAAATCAATCGTTGTAATCTCGATACTTGTAATCGTAAGGTCAATCTACGCCAGATATAGGCTCGATCAGGCTTTGAGAATAGGCTGGACTTCAATGCTCACCCTTTCGATTATCGCCCTTATTATTGGAGGGGCTGTAGGAGTGTGGTTATCATGATCAGGCTGGAGAAAGTTAAGACTGATCCGGTAGAAACTCTAAAAAGGCATGCTGAGGCAATAGGTGAGGCTGTAAGGCAGGCTATAAAACCAGACAGAATCACAGTTGAGTATCCGAGAGAGAGGAGAAAGTATCCTGAATGTTTCAGAGGATTTATCGTCTTTGACAAGGAAAAGTGCATAAGCTGCTTCCGCTGTGCCCAGATCTGCCCTGCCAATGCAATTCAGATGGAATACTTTGAGAATGCCTATCCCGGAATAGACTATGCGAAGTGCATTTTCTGCCACTTCTGTGTTGATAGCTGCCCGACTGGAGCTTTGAACACGAGCAAGGTTCATGATGTAGCATTCAAGGCAATGGAAGAGATGAGACTGAGTACTAAGCAGATAGCAAAGCTTCCTGAAATTGTCAGAGAGGAGATTCAGACTGTTGAGTATTACGTGGACAGGAACACCTGGAAGCTGGTAAGGAAAAAGGAGCTCGACAGTCTTGAAGTTCCACCAAAGCCAGTTAAAGTGAAGGAGAGAAAGGCTAGCTGTATTGAACCCGAAAGCTGTATTGGTTGCAGGCTTTGTGCTAATGTCTGTCCGCAGAATGCGATAAAGGTTGAGAGGCTCAAGGCAACAGAGGAAGGGGGTACAGGATACATCTTGAAGGTTCAGACGGAGCAGTGCACGGGATGCGGATTATGCGTGAGACAGTGCCCGATGCAGATTCTGAGGTTAGAAGAGGTGGGAGAATGATTGCAAGGGAGTGGCAGTTTTTATTGCCTGAGAAAAAGCACAAGAAAAAGTATTTTGGTAATTTGAAGGCTGAGGTAATTGACACAGGTTTATGCTGTCACTGCGCTGCCTGCGCATCCATCTGCCCTGTTGGTGGCATAACAGCTGGAGATGCTCCCATAGACTTCCCCGACTGGATAAAGGAGTGTGTTGATTGTGGAGCATGCATTAAGGTATGTCCAAGGTGGGAATACACTCCGCTGAGTGGACTTGGAGAGTACAAAGAAATTGTGGCGGCAAGATCAAAGAGGTTTGTCGGGCAGGATGGGGCAATGGTTACCGAGTTCACAGCTTCAGCCCTTGAAATGGGTGTGATTGAGAGGGCGATTTTTGTTGCGAGGGACTCAAACTGGAGAACAAAAGTTATCACCATAAAATCGCCAGAACAACTTTATGACAGAAAGATAACAGGGACAAAGTACTGCTATGCTGACGTTTTACCAGCTTTGAAAGAAGCGGTGCTTAAATCTGAAGCTGTCGGATTTGTCGGCACTCCCTGCATGGTCTCTGCTGTGAGAAAAATGCAGAAGGCCTTCAAGAAGTTTGAAAGGGTGAAGCTCGCAATCGGCCTCTTCTGTACCGAAAACTTCTACCACTACAACCTATACAACTTTTTGTTGGAGAAGGCCAATGCAGATTTGAGGAATGCGATTAAGACTGACATCAAGAAGGGGAAGTTCATTGTTGAAATGAAGGACGGCAGTAAGGTGAGAATTCCTGTCAAAGATTTTGAGGAGATAATACCTTCAGGCTGCAAAGTCTGTCAGGATTTTGCAGCGGTGGAGAGTGATGTCAGCGTAGGAAGTGTTGGCAGTGCTAACCGCTTTTCCACAGTTATGGTCAGGACAGATGTAGCAAAGGAAATTCTTGATTACATCAGGGAGAAGGACTATGCTGAATTCAGAGAGCCAAAGCTCGAAGTGGTTCAAAAGCTATGTGACCACAAGATAAAGATTCACCCGTGGCCTCCAAAGAAGGAGGAAGAGAAGGGAGAAGAGAAGGGAGAAGAAAGGGAAGGGTAGAGTTAGCGCAGTCTATCCATAATTACTTTAAATGCTTTTTTTTCCTTTTCTCCCCCGCATTTCTCAGCAATTTCTTTGTAATAAAGGATTTTTTCAAGCAATTCTTTCCTCTTATTCTCACCCTTCAGAATGACGAACCTTGTTGCGTGAACCAGAGCCTCAATCACAGCATTGAATCCCCTATTGACCGTCCTGATTTCTCCCCTCAGAACTTCCCCATCGAGAAGCTCAAGGTTGGCATAGGCTCCCTTCAACATGGCTCTGAATTTGCACCATCCCGCAGAGTTTCTCAATACTGGTGGGTTGAGACTCTCGAAAAAGCTCTCTCCGAGATCGTCAAAGGATGCGATGGCGAAGATTTCAGCGTCCCACACAATGTTCGCATACATAACTCCTTCTCTTTTCACGTTCTCCCTCGTATGTGACCTGTACAGTCTTACCTTTGCTGATGTCGAACTGCTATCCTCAACGATAACTCCCATCGGTGCAGTGTTCCAACTTTCGTCGGCATTTCTTGTTATTGCGATTATCTCGTTTATTCCCTCAACGAATCCGAAATCTGCAAGTCTCAAACTCTCCACCCCCCTGAAATTGCAAGGTAAATTGACGAAGCGGTAAGGTCGGCTATCGTTCCGGGGTTCGCTTTATCCATTATGAGCCTCTCGTCAAGTTCTCTGAGTTTTTCCAGATTACCATTTGCTCTTTTTGCCCACTCCACAACTTTCAGTGCGTAGTCTCTTCCCTTCTTCGCCATGATTAGGGGGTCAGGATACTTTGAGAGAAGGTCGTGGTATAGTGCAGTGATGGTTGTGTTCGCATCCATTTCCGATTTTAGAATAAAATCTGCTCCGTAAAGGCTGATTTTATAACCTTCAACAAGCTCCTTGGCTATCAGATTCTCTTCAGGAGCCATCTTCATCCACTCGTAGAGGTTTATTTTTCTCTCTCTTATCTCTTTCTCGGTCTTCTCGCTCTGAAGATTCAGCTTCTCAGCCCTTACAACCCTCGCACCGCACATTTTGAAGGCTTCAAGAACTTTCAGACTGTCCTCGTATCCTGTATTCCTAAGCATCTCGACCGCTTTTTCTGCAGCCCGCTTCATTTCAGCCTCTCTCCAGGATGCGATGAGAGGGGTGAGGAGCAGAAATGCTCCGAAATGAACGTTTTCAGCTTTGTGCCACCTCATGCTCTCCTTAACTGCCAAAAGGACACCTTCACCGATTTCACCTTTTTCGGCAACCATCAGAAAAGCCGGAAAAGCTCCTACTGAGGAGGCAAGGAAATGTTCGTATCTCAAATCTTCAAGGTCATGCTCCCTGTCAACGTTTCCAGCCTTTGGATTTCCTGAAACCTCAAGTAACAGAGAAAGGCTTGCGGCGATGACTGCATCAACGGGACTTCTGAACATGTTCTGATTTCTTGTCAATCATAAAAAATTCTTTCTGTACGAAATGAGAAACTTAATTTACTTCTCGCCAACTAAATCCATGAGACTTCACGAGTATCAGGCGAAGCAGATTTTCTCAAAGCATGGTATAAGGGTTGCGAGAGGTAAACTCGCAACTTCTGTGGAAGAGGTAGGGAAAATTGCAGAAGAGCTTGGCGGTAAGGTTGTTCTAAAGTCACAGGTGCTTATTGGAGGCAGGGGGAAAGCTGGAGGTATAAAGAAGGCTTACAGCGTTGAGGAGGCTGTTGAGAAAGCAAAGCAGATGTTCGGGATGGTTATAAAGGGTCATGTGGTGGAGAAAATTTACGTTGAGGAGATGATTGACATCAGGCAGGAAATGTATGCTGGTCTGACCATAGATAGGGCCAGCAAGGGCATTGCAGCCATTTTGAGTTCTGTCGGTGGGATGGACATTGAAGAAATTGCTGTTAGTCATCCCGGAAAAATAGCAAAAGTTACGGTAAACCCGAAGTGGGGTCTGTGGGATTATCAGATAAGAGAGTTGCTTTTAAACTCTGAAATGCCGAGGGAATACTGGAGGGAAGTCACTTCAATTCTGAAAACCCTTTACCGAATAATGGTTCACTACGAGGCTGAGCTTGTTGAAATAAACCCACTTGTTGCAACCTCAGAGGGTTTGATTGCAGCAGATGCAAGATTGAACATTGACGATAGCGCTCTGTTCAGACACAAGGAACTTGAAGAGCTTAGAGACTACACGGAAGCTGATCAGATGGAGAGAATAGCGATGGAGAAGGGTTTGAACTATGTAAAGCTCGATGGGAGTATTGGGGTAGTTGCAAACGGGGCTGGAATGGCAATGGCAACAATGGACCTGATCTACCTATACGGCAGGAAGCCGGCAAACTTCTTTGATATTGGTGGTGGCGCATCTGCTGAGGTTGTGAGAGAAGCCATGAATTTGATTATGAGTGACAAGAACGTTAAAGCGGTGTTTATCAACATATTTGGGGGAATAACGAGGTGTGATGAGGTTGCAATGGGACTGGTTGAAGCTCTTGGCGATGTGGAAATTCCGGTTGTGATCCGGCTTGCAGGCACAAACGAGGAAGAGGGGAGGAAAATTATGGAGGAATTTGCAAAAGATAGGCGGAACATCCACATCGTAGAAACGATGGAGGATGGGGCAGAGAAGGCGGTTAGTCTGGGGTGATAAAATGGCGATAATCGTTGATGAAAACACAAAAGTTATTGTGCAGGGAATAACCGGGCATCAGGGAAAATTCCATACGGAGAGGATGCTCAAGTACGGAACAAAAATCGTTGCAGGAGTTACACCGGGAAAGGGTGGTATGGAGGTTCTCGGCCTGCCGGTTTTCGATAGTGTTAAGGAGGCTGTAAAGGAAACAGATGCAAACGCCTCTGTTATATTCGTTCCAGCCCCATTTGCTGCTGATGCAGTAATGGAGGCTGCAGATGCAGGGATAGAGGTTATCGTCTGCATAACTGAAGGTATTCCCGTTCACGATGAGCTGAAGGTATACTGGAGGGTTAAGGATGCTGGAGCAACGCTTATCGGCCCAAACTGTCCCGGAATAATCAGCCCTGACAGATCTCATCTTGGCATCATGCCGGTGCAGATATTCAGGCGTGGGAATGTCGGGATTGTGTCGAGGAGCGGAACTTTAACATACCAGATAGCCTACAATCTCACGAAGCTTGATATAGGGCAGTCAACGGTTGTTGGAATAGGTGGGGACAGGATAATCGGCACAGACTTTGTTGAGATTCTGAGCCTTTTCGAGGAGGATGGCGAAACCAAGGTTGTGGTTATGGTTGGCGAGATTGGTGGGAGAGATGAGGAAATAGCTGCAGAGTTTATCAAGGAGATGACAAAGCCTGTGGTTGGCTACGTTGCCGGCTTAACAGCCCCTCCCGGCAAGAGGATGGGGCATGCAGGTGCGATTATAGAGGGTGGTGTTGGCACGGCGGAATCAAAGATAAAAGCCCTCGAAAAGGCAGGGGCAAGGGTTGGGAAGACTCCGATGGAGGTTGCGGAACTCGTGGCTGAAATCGTATGAGGCTCGATGTTCTGCTCGTTAAGAGGGGCCTTTTCACATCGAGAAGCAGGGCGAAGGAAGCGATAAGACAGGGTTTTGTAATGGTAAATGGGTCTGTAATCACAAAACCATCAGCGGAAGTAGATTTCGATGCAGAGATAGAGGTTCTCCAGCCAGAAAGGCCGAGGGGGTACTGGAAGCTGAAGGAGATTGATGAAAAATTCAACCTCTTTTCAGGCAATGAGGTTGTTCTGGATCTTGGCAGTTCAGCTGGAGGTTTTTTACTTTATGCCAGTGAGAAAGCTAAGAAGGTTTATGGCATTGAGTACAGCAGGGAGTTTGAGGAGCAGTTGAGGGAAATTGAAAGGCTAAAGCCGAACGTGAAGGTGTTCATTGATAACGCATTTACCTTCGACATCTCTCTCCTTCCAGAGCTTGATGTCATACTCAATGACCTCACACTTCCCTTTTCCTCATCCATAACCGCCCTGAGAAGGTTTGTGCCAAAACTGAAAAAGGGTGGAAAGATTTTGTTCGTTCACAAAGTTGGGGATGGAGAAAAAGCGTATTTCGGAGAATTTGAAGTTTCAGAATGTGTAATCTCTCAGGACAGAAGAGAGATTTACTACCTCCTTATAATGACAATTATCGGAGACATTATTATCGATTAATAACAAAAAAATTTATATACAATTGTTGGTCAAGAATTATTGTAGATAATGTTTAGGGAGGTGTGAAGTAGGTGAGGCATATAGCAGTTGGACTGGTACTGGCGCTTATGGTGATGATGGCGCCAGCGATGGCAACGGACTTCAGCATCAACGGAACGCAGTTTGCAGCAGCTTTTGTTGGCAATACAATATCAAACCTCAACTTGGCGTCGAATTTCCTTTCTGTGATGTATGCGGTTAATAATACAGACGATGATCACAACCTGTTCCAGAATCTATGGGGCGTAATCTACGGTGGTGTGCTTGTAGCGGGCTGGAATAACGAGGTTACAGCAACGGTTCTTGAGGAGCTTGCTGACACCAGCAATACTAACTTAACCAATGCGAGAACGGATATATCTGAAGCTATAGCTTACTTGGCGACAAATACGACCACAGTCTTCGGAGACACGGATGGAAGTGCGGGATTGTCGTACCTGTTGAAGAAACAGGTGCAAGCGTTGGAGAATACTTCGCTTACATACAATGGTGAACCATTGATTGAGGCATACGCAAATGCAATAGCAGACACGATTTACGACAATACCTTGTTCATGATGAAGTTATTCGAAGCAATACCTCAAGCCCTGAACGGTAACTGGATGTAAAAATATATTTTTTAAATAAAATTTTTTGAGGCGGTATATTTAAACAAATTAAAATTTAAATACTACCTGTGCATAACATATGATAATGAGGTTACTATGCCTGCTGCTGACAGTCACGCTCTTGTTACCTCAACTGGCTCATGCAGCGGATTTCTCGATGGATGCGAGCGAATTCGCTGCTGTTTTGCTTAAACACTCTATATCTAACTTGGAGATTAGCAACAGGTTTATTGACACTTTAAACGGTGCATCCCAGCAAACCTCAAATATATATCAGAACCTCTGGGGTGTTATTTACGGTGCTCTCGTGATTGCAGAGTGGAGTAACGAAATAACCGGAATTGTTCTTGATGAAATTTCAAATAATACTGCACTGGCTGTCAAAGTTGGTCTCGCCTTCAACTACATCGGCAGCAACTCCTCAACAGTCTTTGGCGACATGAACGGAAGCAAGGGTATTGCGATGATATTGAAAAATGAGACAGAAGTGTTGAAAAATGACAGTTACAAGTATCGGGGTAATGAGTCAATGCTTGAAGCATACTCAAGGGTTGTTTCCGAATCAATTCACAAAAACGCTGTTTTCATAACCAAGCTATTTAAAGAATTTAATAACGCCTGGAAATAGCCTTACAGTAATAATTACAATTATGAATCAAAATTAAAGCTTAAATATCTCCAATTACAGATTATTAACGTAGAAGAGGCGATGAAAAGTGAGAGAAGTGTTAACACTTATAGTATTAATGGCAGGGATAACAACACCGGTTATGGCGACAGCATTTACTGGCGAAGCAAACGACCTTGCAGCAGCATTGTTGAAGACCACAATCCAGAACCTTGAGATAAGCAATGAGTTCATAGAGATATTGAATGTTGCAGATGCCAACATGCCTACAAACGAGTCCCTGTATCAGAACCTCTGGGGCGTTATTTACGGTGCTCTCGTGATTGCAGAGTGGAGTAACGAGATAACCGGAATTGCTCTTGATGAAATTTCAAATAATACTGCACTGGCTGTCAAAGTTGGTCTCGCCTTCAACTACCTCGGCAGCAACTCCTCAACAGTCTTTGGCGATATGAACGGAAGCAAGGGTATTGCGATGATATTGAACAACCAGACGCAGATTTTGAACGACCCAAACTATCCGTACGATGAATCCAGAAGGACGTATCTGGAAGCCTATGCAGACGTTCTGACAGAGTTAATACAGCACAATGTCATTTTTATGATCAAGCTGTTTAACGCGTTCAACGGTGCTTGGAGCTAACTTGACTTTTTAGTCAAAAACAAACTTATAAACTTGTGATAAAATTAGTTGTGGCACTGATCGAAGATATAATAGATCTTCTCGAATCTCAAGGTGGTCTTACAGCAAAGGAGATATGTGCAATCTTAAGAATCGAACCTGAAAGGGAAAAGGAAGTCTATATAGCAATAACCAAGGCTGCAAAGGTTCTCAAAAGAAAGGGAAAGAGGCTCGTTATGCAACCACCGAAATGCAAGAAATGCGGCTTTGAGTTTGACAAGCCCAATCCAACAAAATGTCCAAGATGCAAGAGTCAGTGGATTGAGGAGGCGAGGTTCTTTATCGTCTAAAGAAACTTTGAAGCAAAAGTCTCAGGCTTGCTCTCGCAATCCTCTTTGAAGCTGCAGTAGTTGCAGTATCCGCTCTCCCTTCTTTCAGGCAGAAAACCCTTCTGTAACAGCTTAACTCTCTCCATCAACTTCAGGACTCTCTTCCTGACACCAAATGTAACCTCAGCTCTCCTCAACTCTCCGGTGTAGGCGTAGTAAAACATTGCTTCTCTGAATCCACCGGCCAGAGAAGCAGCTCCGGCTTTTATCAAATCCTTCATCCAGACACCCTTTTCCGGTGGGTTAAGGCTGAGAAAAAGTGGTAGCTCATTATCTCCAACCTCCACTACCTCATCAACGCTCACCAGCAGATTTAAAGCATCAGATTTTATTAAAGCGTCAATTTCAACGCTTTTATATCCATGATCCACATACACGAATTTCTCGGCAACTCTGTTAAAAGTCTCAAAATCAAAGCTGTCATGCAAGGACTCAGCCCTCTTCTTCGCCCATTCGAGATCAAAACCCTGCCTAAGGCTGAAGTATATTTCTCTTGCAGCTGTCATCTCCGTAAAGCTCATCTCCCCGAAATGGATTCTGTAGTAGCAGAGTCTCGGACATGTTAGGTAACTTGTGATGTAGCTTAGCTTTATCATTGCAATGCGTTGCCACCAACATTTTTAACCTTTACCGGCTATTTCTTATGATGAAAAGAATTATTGCTATTGCAGACACCCACCTTGACAGCTGGAACCTCCCGGAAAAGCTGGTTGAGTTGATTGAGGATGCGGATTTCGTAATTCACGCAGGAGACTTCCACAGTTACTCAGTCTACAAAAAATTTGCAGATTACAACCTATATGCAGTTTACGGAAACAGTGATGAGGATAAAATTAAAGATGAGCTTTTGGATGAGATTGTTTTTGAAATTGAAGGAGTTAAGTTTGGTCTGGTCCATAAAGGAAACTACATAAATCAGTTCCACGATCTGGGATACAAGGCAATGGAGATGAAAGCTGATGTTCTGGTTTTCGGACATCTCCACAGATTCGTCCTTGAGGAGATCAGGGGAAGAATTATCGTCTGCCCTGGAAGTCCCACACAGCCAAGGATGTCAGCTGCAAGCTGTGCAGAAATCATTGTGGATGGACGGAAGGTTGATATAAAGTATCATGTTGTTCAACCACTCTTCTGCGGTATGGATGTTTTTGAACGGATGAGGGGATGCTTATGAAAATTTTCGTTCCTGAGAACTGGGAAAAGCTTAAAGAGGAGCTCTCCGAAATTGGAAGGGTTGTTGAAGTCAGAAAGGGAGATGGAGAAGAGGAATGCTGTGCTTTCATTGGAAAATCACTCAAAATGGTCGTTGAGGCTAAAAACATGAGGGAAGCTCTTGAAACCCTTGCCGACCTCGGATTCGACTTTGCAGCGATTGTCGGTTTCGATCTTGAACTCAAAGGACTGGAGAAAGGGCTGGGCTTCAGAATTCCAAGGGTTAAGACTGTTGATGAAGTTCTTGAAGCACCGGAAATAGAGTCTCTGAAGTCTGTCGTCCTGAAAACCAAATGTGTAGAGGGGGTTGAAAGATGCGGAGCCATTGGCGTGTTCATAGGCTTTGTCAGAAAGCGGTCTGATGGTAAAACTGTCAGGCAGCTTGAATACGAAGCATACGATGATTTGCTGAGAAAGAAGGCCGGGGAAATCGAAGAGAGGGTTAAGAAGATGCCCGGAATTGTTAACGCAAAGGTTTACCACAAAAGAGGTATTCTGATGCCGGGTGAGGACATTGTTTACATAGCTGTTATGGGTGAGCACAGAAAGGACATCTGGGAGCCTTTAAAGCAAGCTGTTGAG
>JAPDIX010000041.1 GCA_029259345.1 Archaeoglobi archaeon | reverse complement strand
TAGGCGATTCTGTCTTCCATACTTGTTGAAATTTTCACTCCGGCTGATTTTATCTCCTCGACTGCCTTCTCTATCATCTACTCTCCACCGCCCTTAATTTTACAGCAGCCCCATAGGCAAGCAACTCTGCCGCTCCAGCCATTGTCTGCGATGTGGTGAACCTTACGTTAACGACGGCATCAGCACCGAGCTTTTTAGCCTCATTCACCATTCTGTTCAAAGCCTCCATTCTGGCATCTCTGAGCATTTCGGTGTATTCCTCGATTTCCCCACCGACAATATTTTTCAAGCCAGCAAGAATGTCCTTTCCGAGGTGCTTTGCCCTCACAGTGTTTCCAAAAACAACTCCGAGAACCTCTTCAACTTCATAACCCGGAACGAATTCTGTGGTTGTAACAATCATTCTCTCACCTCCTCTACCTTCTTATCCCTCCCACCAAAAAGGATGAGGGCGATTCCGAGAACTATTAGAGATGCGTCCAGAATGAAGAGGAAAGGTAGGACAATCTCAAGAACAACTCCAGCCATAACAAAACCCAGCCCCCATTTTACGTGGCTTTCCATAATTTGTATCAGTTGGAAAAGATATAAAGCTATCCTACAATCAACTCCTCAAGCACAGCCGGAATGGTTTTGCCCTCATAAAGAACATGGTAGATGTTTTTCAGCAGTGGGAATTGTTCAACACTGGCTTTACCCTCCGACTCCAGTTTTCTTAGGAGCTTGTAGGCCATAAGAGCCGTTCTGTAACCCTCTATAACTCCCACACCTCTCCTTTTCAGCTCATCAAGTGCCTGCTCAGCTGTGTATCCTTTGCCGAGTAGCTCGCCGAGCATTCCGTTCCTTCCACCCCTGAAAGTTGCTATCAGATCCCCAAACCCTGAGAGACCGAAAGCCGTCATTTTGTCCCCACCGAGGAGATGGATGAAGGATGCAATCTCGTTTATGGCCTTTGTCGCTATAACTCCCTTTGCATTGCTCATTTCAACGTTGCGAACACTCTCGTATCCCCTTATCCATGCAATCGCTATCGAGTAAACGTTCTTAAGGGCTGAGGTTATCTCCGTTCCTTTTATATCCTCAGATACTTCAACGCCGTAGTGCTTCGTCTCAAAGATTCTCTTCATTTCCTTGGCTGCTTCAATTTTCACGCTGCTGAAGACAACCTTTGTGGGCACTCTCTTTGCAACCTCTCTTGCAATTGCAGGTCCTGTTATTGCAACAATCCTCTCCCTTAAATCCTCTCTTATTCGCCATATTGCTTCAGGAATTGTGAGGATATCCCCATTCATTTCGAGAAGCCCCTTCGATATTAGAACGAGATATTGATCTTTCACCATATCTGAAATTCGCTCAAAGACTGGCAAAACGCCTTCGGTGCTAACACCGAGCAGTATTACATCAGTATCCTTCAGAACATCCTCCAGTTCATCGGGATGATATATCTCCACCTTCTCCAACTTCACGCCAATTCGCGGATGCTCTTCTCCAGCTTCAATCTTCTTGAGGATTTCACTATCGAATTCAGTCCCCCAAATCTTTACCTTATTCCCGTTATCTACCAGCGGAATGGAGAGGGCAGAACCCATTGCTCCCGCTCCAAGAATTGAAACAATCATACGCTCCAATTCTCACGAAAATTGAAAAATTTTTTCCCCAATCTTTTTATAATCTACAAGCAAGCAAACCCTATGCCGGGTATAATTCCACACAGACACTGTGTTGTATGCGGTAAGGCAATCGAGCCGGATCATCAGGTATGCAGTGAAGAGTGTGAAGAAGTTCTGAAGAAGGAAAGAAAGAGGCAGAGAAACTTTATGATATTCATGTTCGCCATACTGCTGCTGCTACTGTTACTCATGTGGATGCCTATATTTCAGAGTTAATCGTAAATCTCTCCGGGGACTGGGATTGGATACCGCTCTGTGAGACAGGCAACGCAGTAGTTTTTTCCACCACCGGCCTTTCTGATAGCTTTCAGAAGACCTTCAAGGCTGAGATATGCCAAGCTGTCCGCACCGAGAATCTTTCCTATTTCTTCAACACTGTGGTTCGCAGCTATTAATTCCTCTCTTGTCTTCATATCTATGCCGAAGTAGCATGGAGCGATAATAGGGGGGCTGCCAATTCTCATGTGGACCTCTTTCGCCCTTGCCTTTTTTATCATCTCGATTATCCTTTTTGACGTTGTGCCCCTCACTATGCTGTCGTCAATAAGAACTATCCTTTTATCTCTGACGTTCCCTCTAACGACGTTAATCTTCAGCCTTACCGAGGCCTCTCTGAGTGTTTGAACGGGCATTATGAATGTTCTACCGACATATCTGTTCTTTATCAGGCTTTCCATGTAGGGCAACTTGGACTCGCTTGCATATCCAATTGCAGCGGTAATACCGCTGTCAGGCACTGCAGAAACGTAATCTGCCTCTACAGGCGACTCTCTGGCAAGAACTTTACCCATCTCCGTTCTCGCATCATAGACACTAACACCGTCTATTATAGAATCGGGACGTGCAAAGTAAATGTACTCGAAAATACATGCGGCCACCCTCTTTGGCTCAGCTATCTGAACAAATTCAACCTCTCCCTTTTTGATTATAGCTGCCTCTCCCGGCCTTATATCTCTGAGGAATTTACCACCAACAGCATCAACTGCGCAGCTTTCACTGCAGATCACGAATCCACCGTCAACTTCGCCAATGCAGAGGGGTTTGAAGCCCACAGGGTCGCGATAGCCTATCACTAGGTCATCAATCATCATTGTCAAGGTATAACTTCCGATCAGGATGTTGTTGAGCATTACGAGCGTATCCACGATGTCTTCCGTCTTCAGCAAAAATTTGGACAGAAGCTGAGCTATGACTTCTGTATCCATGTCAGTTGTAAAAACCCTCCCCGCATTCTCCAGTTCGTTTCTCAATTGTGCGTAGTTTACAAGATTGCCATTGTGTGCAACAGCGATCGACCCTGCCTTTGACTGAACGACAAAGGGCTGAGCGTTTTCAGCCCTTGACAAACCTGTTGTGGAATACCTCACATGGCCGATTACACAATTCCCCGCAAGAGCGTCGAAGTCTTCATCGCTGAAAACTTCTGTAACCAGCCCCATCCCCTTTTTGTGCTTGAGCCTGCTATCAAATGCTGCTATCCCCGCAGATTCCTGCCCTCGATGCTGAAGAGAGAAGAGGGCATAATAGGCAAGTCTTGGAGATATTTGCGGGTTTACATGGTAAACTCCAACAACTCCACACATCTACGTTCTTAATTCTTTTTCTTATTTACCCAATTGTAGCTTCTCAGTCTCTTGCTTTTTCCGAATCCGCAAGCAGCACAATAGCCCTTTCTCCTGTGGAAGGAGTGTCTCCCACACCTTCTACATCTAATATGAACCCTCTTCCTTCCCCTTTTACCCATCGCCGCAGTCCCGTCTGACATCAGTCACCACCCGGTGCAGGTGATACAAAAACGACAGTATCCCCTCTTATAACTACACTACCCACTCTCCTAACAACTTCACCGTTCTGTATCTCCTCAGCGTCAAGCAAGACAAGGTTCATATGAATGTCGTATCCATCAAGCGTTCCCCTAAACTCCCTACCACCTTTCAGTCTTACTATCACAGGTGATTTCAGGGATTTATTCAGAACATCCAGTGGTCTTGGTGGCATGTTTCCTACCTCCAGAAATCTTAGAGTGAGTCTAAAAGACAGTTATTTAAAAATATCGCTCTTTCGAAAATGTTTTTAATCCAGCCACTGAGAAAAGCTCAGCGCGGGTAGTCTAGCGGTAGGACAACGCCCTTCCGAGGCGTTAGCCCGGGTTCGAATCCCGGCCCGCGCATATTTTGTTTTTAGGAAGCTCTTCTGAATTCTGATGTCAAGTGTTGTTTCTTAATCCAGTCGTGAACGTCTTTTTCCAGGGGTAATGTGCAATCTCGGCTTATTTCGCTTTATTTTCGATTTGAATCCTTCTGAGGATGATTTATTTTGTCCAGACACATGGGCTTCTGTCCACATAATATGATTTTGGAGATTGTTTTATATATAGGGGGATGTGGTTGGGTTGTGTTGGGTTATGTTAGGCCAAGGTAATAATTAACCCAGGCGCTTGTTTCAGAAAAAATTAAGTTTCTAAGACACTATATTTTTTGTGGACGCAAGGATCGCAGGAATAATTGTGTTTATACTATTATTTGCGATTTCAATATTATTTATGAAGAAGGAAAATCCTAAAATTAGTAAATTATTGTTCATTTTATCTGCTATAGTGGGCATAGTAAACTTTTTCTCGTTCATACTTTTTCCACAACCTGATTACGAAAAACTAAAAGAAGATATCATTCGAGAGATAGATGAAAGTTTACAGGAATTTAGTATCGATCTCAGATGTACTGAGTTTAAGAAGCCAATTATCAAAGATGGTGCAATATACATAGATAAATGCGTCATAATGTTCACTGAGTTAAATCTTCCATCCTATGGATACGTGATTGACTTAAAATTTAGATCGAATTGGAAAAACTCAGACAGCAAACATACGATTGTTTTCGTGTCTGGAGATGATAGTGAAATACACCTTTATGAATACATGGGCTCCATTTATTTTGTAACTAAATCCGAAGGGAAAATATCTGGAGTTTATTCTCCAATAAAAGAATTAAATTGGATTGATGAATCTTTTGGAACAGGTTGGAATGAAATTAAGGTTTTATGGAATTCTGAAGAGGGGAAAATTTGGTTAGAAGTTAATGGAAATAGGATTATTGGAGAGATGAAGTCAAATTTGAATTTTGAAAAATCAAAACTATATTTAGGCTCGTGCCCTTATGAAAATTCCTACGCAGAAGGCTATTTTGATAGAATGACGGTTTATAAAGCAGCAGATCCTGTGGACGTTTCAGGATTCAGTACCGGAGTATTTACTGTTGGAATAGAGTAAGTCTTGCCAAGTACCAGACAAGAGGTAATCAAAATCTTTAAAATGATTAAAATCTAATTTTCTTATGGATGATTCTGAAAGTATAGAAAGAATACTTAATCTCTCAAAATGGTTTTTCGATCAAAACTGGAAGCAAAAGGATGCTCTTGACAATAAAGCTAATGGCCTAATTCGAACTCTCTTCTTGATGTTGACAGCAAATATTGCTATTCTGTCAATAGTTTACAAATATCAATTTGATTATTTTTCATATTCTGCAAAAGTTTTGTCCATAAGTTTTGTACTCGTAGGTGTTGGAGTTGTTTTACTAATTATGGCGCTATTCATACGAGGATACCATATGTTCGATCCTGGAAGTTTAATTAAGAAAATGAGTGGAATTGGAGGAGAGTACGAAAAAATTCCTGCAGGTTTTATAATATCAATGGAGTCTAAGGAATTACAGAAGCGTTACACTATTGATTTAATCAACAAAACTTACAATAATCAAAGAATCAATGAAAATAAAGCTAAATTTATTAAAATTGCACAAGGGGTTGCGATTGCTAATATAGTTTATATTCTTATATTTGTTATTTTAGCTTATCTTCATTTGTATTTCTCTATTCCATTACCATGTTCGTAGATTTTTAAACCTTAAATCTGGCGGTAAAACTTGTGTTTTTCAAAAAATGTGCGAAAAATAATTAGGAAGCTTAAGTCCTTTCCAAACTTCAGCAATATTCCAATTTGTTTATACCTATTCTCACAGCCACGTTGATTTTTATCAATTACAGGTATCTGAGACTCAATAACAAGAATGTAAATCGGAAAAATCGTCCTTCTCAATCTTCTCCTTGACCTCCCTCAGTAGTTTCTCCTCCTCAGGTGTCAGAGTGGAGTCAATCAAGTCCTCAATGAGTTCCTCAATGTGTTCGATTCTCTGCTTAATTGTCCTTAGCTCTTCGAGGATGTCGGATAGAGAAATCGTCTCTTGCATACAAAATATTGGTCTGGAAGTTGATAAAGGTTACTTCTAGGTGGTCAGCATAACTTTAGAATACCTCAAATATGGCATTGAATTCACATCCCACTATGTTAGTCGAGTTGGTTCCGTTCATGTTGCAAAACATTGTTCATACCCTCTTATACTAAAATCAGAAGGAAAAATTAAACTTTAATTTTTCTTTCTTCAGCTTTAACGCTGCCTTCAGACAACAAAATATTACGAACATTGGGGTTTGTGTTTGAAAATCAAGTACAACATCGAACCCGTTTACAGTATGCAACTTGCATGTTTCCAGCATTTTAAAAGATGTTCTCATTTTTGCGCCCTAAAATCTTAGAAGCAGTCATAACTTTTAAATTTAAATCATTGTAATTTTCTCCATGAAAAAATTGTTGTTGGTAGTTGCTTTATTGGCAGTTATACTCCTCTTACCGTCTTCAGCAGCTGGAAATACAGTCAAATTCACCATTTTACACACCAACGACGAGCACTCGGCCGTTATACCTTATTCACCTGCCATAGATTTCAACGAAAGTGCAAAAGACCCGACGATAGGCGGATTTGCCAGACTGGCCTCTCTTGTAAAAAGCATAAAGGCTGAAAAATCTGAGGGGGCAATGGTTATCTCTGCAGGAGACTTTACCGGTGGAAGTCCATTCTCCTGGCTGGTTACTGAGGGAGAGTCTCCTGAAATAGCCCTTATGCAGAAAATTGGCTACGACGTGATTACGATAGGAAACCACGAGTTTGACTACGGGGCAGAAAACCTTGTAGAGTGCCTTCTAAATGCTGGATACCCTGAAGCTAACAAAAATACAGTAATCATATCCACAAACCTAATAGCACCACAAGAACATCCAATGAACGACATCGTGAAGAAATACCACGTAATGGAACTCGAAAATCTGAAAATAGGTTTCATAGGCCTCTTAGGCAAGGATGCAAAGACGAAGGCTTACTCTTACGAACCTCTTGATTTCGAAGACCCAATACAGTCGGCGAAGCAAGCTGTAGAGGAGCTGAAGAAAGAGGGTGTGGATTTAATAATCGCTGTTACTCATTTAGGTGTTTCAGAAGATCTGGAGCTTGCTGAGGCGGTTCCCGAAATTGACATAATTGTGGGCGGACACAGCCACACAGTACTTGAGGAACCCGTCATAACATCAGGCGGGACAATAATAGTCCAGACGGGAGACAGGCTCGAATATCTCGGAGTTCTTGAGCTTGAGTACAACAAAGATAATGGAGAACTAAAAATACGCAATTACGATACCGGAACACCGTTCCTCATTAAGATAGACGACGAAATCCCCATTGATCCGGAAGTTGATGCCGCTATAAAGGAACACATCAAAAAGGTTAACGCTATGGTTTACAACAAGACAGGTAGAAATATCTTAGACACTGTTGCTTCTGCAGACTTCGCCCTTACCACC
Organism: Archaeoglobi archaeon; assembly: GCA_029259345.1. Taxonomy (GTDB): domain Archaea; phylum Halobacteriota; class Archaeoglobi; order Archaeoglobales; family Archaeoglobaceae; genus Archaeoglobus. The sequence goes on along the minus strand of JAPDIX010000041.1, from coordinate 15,371 downwards.
CGAACGCTTCAGGAGTCGAATATCGGAGATTTCATTACTGATGCGATGCGTTTGGTTGTTGAGGAGAAGACTGGTAAAAAGGTTGATTTTGCCGTTTTTGCAAATGGAGAGATAAGAGGAAACATCACTCCCGGGACGATGAGCTACTCGAAGGGAAAAATCAGCCTTTATGACTTACTCCTCCCTGTGAGCCTGGGAGTTGGAGAGGATGGAAGTCCCGGTTGTTCATTAGTTACCTTTTACATAACAGGAGAGGAGGTTTACAGGGTTCTGGAGATAACGATTTTGCTCCATCAGCTTTACGGTGATGACTTCTTCGTTCAGTTCTCCGGATTGCGTTACTACTACAACCCGCAAAACGCCTTCCTTGAAATCCCCCTCGTCGACAAGAAAATCCCTTCCGTCATGCTTCCAAATCTGGGGAGCGTTGTTAAGGCTGAGCACTATAAAGGCACCGGAAAACAAACTCTAAACGACGAAGATTACGAGGTGATTGAAAGAGACGACAGACTGTACAGGGTTGTTACAGACAACTATATCCTTTCGTTTTTGCCTAAAATTGCCGAAGTTCTCCCCCAGCTAACAGTTGAGCCTAAGGATGAAAGTGGAAACCCCATTCCACCTGAGGACTACCAGAACCTCGTGCTGAAGGTTAATGGTGATGAACTGAAAGTCTGGCAGGTGGTTGTTGACTACACACTCTCACAGCCCGTAAATGATATAGGGCTACCTCAGATCGATGAGTACTACCGGGAACCGACAAAAAGAATAAATGATGTGTGGAGCTTTCCCATAGCTGGCTATCCCTTAGCCGTCCTCATCGGTATGGTTGCAGTTGTTGTCTATTTCAAAGTAGTCAGGGGAAGAAAACAATAGGGTCTCAAAAAATGGATAGTTTGGTCATTCTCCACCTGATCCCTTTTTATTCAGAATCTTAAAGGCGGTATTTGGAATTATAACTCTTTTGCCATCCACCTCGAATGTTAGCATGATAATTATACATTTAGAATACAGAAACGCGAGATTTGCACCGCTAAGACCTGTGAGAGAGTACTTTCTTGACAGGGAATTTAAATAGGTTTCAGGGAAAATAGTAAATTTTATATTGGCATAGTGGCTCAAACTTACACATGAGCGTACTTGGATTTAAAACTGTAACGTTTGCCTGTATTGTTACCACAGTCTCTATCCAAGTTGTTCTACTAATCTTTTGGGCTTTAAAGGGATGGAGGGATCAATCATGAACCTAATAGCCGTTTTTATCTTTTTACTCTATCTTATTGCGATAGCTGTTGTATCTTATTACGGTGCAAAAAGAACGAAGACGGTATCGGACTTCATCGCCGCTAGTGGACAACTTGGGTTCTGGACATACTGTTTGCTAATGGTTGGTTGTGTATTCAGCGGAATGACGCTAATTGGCGTTGCCGGACTTGGATTCACCACGGGATGGGCTAACGTTTGGGAGAGGATAATTGGACCCCCTTTTGCCATTGCATTTGGAACGATACTTATAGGTCACAAAATGTTTAAAATCCGCAGAGAGAACGAGATCTTGACAATTCAGGATTACTTAGCTTACAGATACAAGGATCCGAAACTTATCAGATTTTTAGCTGGCTTGATATCTGCGGTAACGTGTTTTGTCTATCTCGTAGCCCAATACACGGCGATAGGTGTCGTAAGCGTTGTTGTTTTGGGAATACCCTACTGGTTGGGTGCAACAATAGCGTGTATAATTGTTGTGGGCTACGTAATGACTGGAGGTATGTTTTCAACCGCCTGGACCACTTTCATCCAGTCGATTTTGATGATAGCCGGAGTGATAATCACAGTTCCTTTCATAATCCACTGGGTTGGTGGATTTGAAACGCTCAATATTTTATTAGCCAACGTTCCCCAATTGCAGAGCGTTAACAGGGGAGTTGATCCGGACTTTCTTTTTGGAAAATTCTTGGCATACCCCTTTGCCCCAGCCAATGTCCCCTTAGCTGGATGGATTTACAACATCACACTTTTTGGATTAACAGTCCCTCTCGGTTTGATGGTGGCTCCGCATGTCGTTAACAACGTTTTGACATTCAGGGAATCTAAATACACAAGATGGTCCCCCCTCGTAATGTATTTGATTGGTTTGACTGTTATCCTTCTGACGTCGATAGCAGGAATGTCTGCAAGAGTTGCTTGGGCATCGGGAAGGATAGATATACCCACTCTCAGCATGGATTCTGCTGAGGTTAAATGGTCAGATATGGCTTATCCGACTATTGCCAAAGTTGCTCTACCCGAATGGCTTTTTATAATCCTGCTGCCAACGATATTAGCTGGGGTCATGTCAACTACCGATAGATTGCTTTTGACAGCTTCAAACAATATAAGTTACGATATTTACAGAAATGTCCTGAAACCAAACGCATCGGAGAGGGAAATTAAACTCCTTAGTAGACTAGCTGTTCTCTTGATCGGGGTCACATCTCTTTACGTCGCGCTCAATCCGCAGCCACTTTTGGCTTGGTTTGTATGGTCTGCGCTTTCTCTCATGGTAAACTGTTTCTTCTTTCCGATAGTCCTTGGAATATACTGGAAGAGAATGAACAAAACTGCCGCAATTTCAAGCATGTTAGCCGGATTCATCGTTACCATCATAACGTTTGCACTAGTTGGAAATAAAGCAACAATTTACGTGGGTGAAATTCCTTTATACGCATCAGTTCCGGGATTTTTAGCGAGCTTCATATTAGCATTGGTTCTATCAGTGGTTAAAGATTAGTGGGGGTATTATGCACAGCATATCATTTTTTGCTCTAGTTTAGCTACTTTGCACTTTTTTCTTGTAAATGTGAAAAGTGCTCCCTACACATACCCACGTTAAGTATTTGTAATTAAAAGTCCAAGAAAGCCTATGGAGAGCAAAGTCGCGGAGGCATTAGGACTAAAGTATGAACCCGTCGCCATTATATGGAGCGACGAAAAACCCGAAGATGCAGCTCAGTTTAAAGAGGGGAGATGGGGCTGTGTAATGTGGATGCTCGCTTTAGCGGCAAAGGGAAAAACCGCAGTCTTTGACAGAAAAACATTCGGCTGCCCCGGTGGAGCGGTTGGATTGGGTTTCGGAAACCAGTATGAAAACTTCATTGGAGGATTGAAAGGTTTTTGTTATTTTCTCTCCACCGGATTTGAGAGCTGGGATAAAGGAAAGGACTTACTAAAGGAGCTCAAAGAACTACCGAAGGATAGACTCGAAAAGATATGGAAAGGCGAGAGATACAAGAAATCTCCAGAGATTGTCAGAAAATTCGTTGAAAATCTTCCGATCATTGACGTGCCAACGAAATACGTAGTATTTAAGCCGCTAAGCAAAGTCATTAATGAAGAGCCGGTGGTTGTGGTTTTCATTGCAAATCCCCATCAGATTTCGGCCCTGATAATCATGGCTAATTACGATAGAGAGACCAACGATAATGTCGTTGTGAGAATGGGTGCTGGATGTCACCAGATTGGTATTTTTGCCTATGCAGAACAATCAAGAGCGATCCTAGGGCTAACAGATCTCGATGCAAGACTCAATATTCGAAAACAGCTTGGAGACAATATATTTACATTTGCAGTTCCTTATAAGATGTTTAAAGAAATGGAAGAGAATGTAGAGGGGAGCTTCCTTGAGATTGGGACTTGGATTAAGCTTTTAGAATTTTTAGAGTAAAAAATTGTCGAAATAGTTGAGGGGATTGGGACAGCATTCTTTGGAGTAAAGGCAGTTCTCCAGCCAAAATGACCGGGAACGTCTTTATCTACCCTTCCACACGGGATGGAGCCTCGATAGTACATTCTCGACATTATCCACTTTTCCTTTCACTTTCAGCTTCTCAAGACTCTCTTTTATTCTCGCCATCCCTCTCTCAACAAATTCCTCCTTTATATCTCTCATCCAGACTTCGTATCCAGCAATTGCACAAACTTCAGCAATTCCATGCCCCATATCGCCTGCACCGAGGACGGCAACCTTTTTTATTTTCTCCCTAACATCCACAAAACCACCTCCTTTACGGGGGTATGTGTTCTGGGGGCCTCACAGCCTTAAGCCTTATAGCCCCCTGCTCACAACCAACAACGCAAACGCCGCAGCCAAAGCACTTATCCTCATCGACCTTCGCCGTTTCATCTATCGTTATCGCGTTGAAGTGGCACCGTTCTTCGCATGTTCCGCAGGCTATGCACAGGTCCTCGTCAACATAGGCTACGTACCTGCTCTTCTCCAGTAAGGCTTCCATGGGCACTTCCAGCAAACTTTGCAGCCAAGAAAAACTCGCACCAATCGCTGCAGCAATTGCCGTTTACGTGTACACGCCCGTCAACCATTTTTGCTGTGTTGGGATAGGTATGGACTAGCCATCCTCATCGATTTTGTGGATTAGCTCTATGGCTTCTTCCTTGCTCAGCTCTATGCCAGAGCCGCGTGCGACGACATACTCAGCATCTCTGCCGAGCTGTATGCAGTGCCACGTTCTCTCATCGTCGACAAGCTCCTTTGTGAACTTACAGCCGTCCCCGGCGAGGTGCGTCACGTTTCTGCATGAACGTGGGGACAACAGTTATTTTCTCCTGCGCTTTGATCATCTCAATTATGTTTCTCGTAGGGTAGTACATCCGGCAAATCCTTTATTGCGTTGTACGCCGGCACCACACGCCAGATCTTGACGCTGAGCCCGCAACTGCTAGACCGTTAATCATTACAAAAGCTTTGTAAAAAATAAATAGGATAAAAAGAGAGAGTTTACATGAGCGGGTGCTTTCTGACGCTGCTGAGCCTGGACTGAATCTTCCGAGGAGAGACCTCGCAATTATCTCTAGCTCGATCTCCCTTGTACCCTCGTAGATCTCGAGAATCCTCACATCCCTGTACATCCTGCTTATCGCCTGCTCGCCCATGAATCCGTAGTCTCCGTAGATCTGCAGGGCCTCGTTGACGATCTCCTACTCATCTGAACAAAAAATTAAAAGTCTCATACTTTCGCTGTTCTACTTTATGCAGACTACGGGTTTATTCGCGTGCAGGATTATGTCCTGCGCAACGCTTCCGAAGAGTACCTTTCCCGCTGGACTCCTTTTCCTCACGCCGATCACAATCATTGGCGCCTCAATCTCGTCGGCGAAATCGATTACGTCATCGGCAGGGTTTTTTCCTCTAACGAGCAGGTGTTTCTCGTACTTAACTCCAGCTTTTTCTGCAAAATTAGCGGCCCAGTCCAGAAGCCTCTCCCCCTCTATTATTTCTTCCTCGCTCGTTTTACCCTCTCCGTAGATGGAGTGGACGAAGTGTATGGTCTCTCCCCTCAGTTTAGCCTCCTGTATCGCGAAGTTTATAATCCTCTTACTCCTCGGAGACTTCTCTCCCAGCGCCACCACTATCGCCAACCTCATCACCTCTTACCACACCTTTCACAAGCTTCAAAACTCTTGGAGGCGTTTCAGACATCTTAAAAGCCACATTTGGAATTACAACTTCTCTACTATCGACTCTAACCTTAAGAAAACTCTTCCTTATCCACCAGTGCTTTTCTTCGAGCACCTCCTTCAGCGTGATGAGTTTAACTATGATCGGCCTCCCCATAAACCTCCTGACAGCTTTAATTCGTCCGAAGAACCCGCCCCTCGTCGCTTTTTTGGCTTTCTCTATCAGTTCCTTCGTCGTATATTTCTTCAGCTCGTTGTTCAGTATCGTTTCGATTTCCTTTATCCTCTCGATATCGTCTGAAATTCTGTCAATTGAAAATCTCCAGTCTGGTTCCAGATCCCACCTTCCAAGGATTTTTAGCAGACCTCTGAAATCTGGGTCGTGTGGAGTCGCAAGCGCAATGTATCCATCCTTGGTTGGATAAATGCCGAAAGGATACGAAATGTAATCCAAAGTCCCGTATTTTGTTCTTGATTTGTTGAACAAGAACCCGACTAAAGCAGGAAATATGTGGGTAACTGCAATCGCATCGTGAGTTGCGATGTCAAGGAACTGACCTTTTCCACTTTTCTCTCTCTCAATCAACGCCAGAAGGGCGCCCACTGCAGCATTTACTCCGGCCATCGTCCACGCTACCCAAAAACCTGCTCTAAGCGGGTAGGAAAGTTCGCCGGTTAGATAGGGATTCCCGATCAGAGAAGGATAACCGTTATACGCCTGGGCTGTCAAATCAGAGTCTGGAACGTTTGAGAATTCCCTAGCTTTCTCCGTGAAGTGTCCATACGGCGATACGGCGACGTAAATGACTTTTGGATTCTCTGAAGAAATTTGCCGATAGCCGATCCCAAGACTATCCAAGTACCCCGGTTTCATCGCATCAATTACAATGTCCGCCGAGAGCATCAATTTTCTAAGTTGTTCAACGTTTTCGAACTTCACTATTTCCTTGTTCCTGCTCTCTACAAAGTACGGAATTCCATATCCATCAACTTTTACTCCAAAGTGCGTGACTTCCTTGGGACTTTCGTCAAAATCGACTCTGATGACGTTTGCACCGAGCTCGGCGAGTAAAGCTCCTGCGATCATACCAGCAAAATTCGTTCCCGTGACTTCAACTACAGTGACTCCGCGGAAGGCGAAGTCCTTATTCTCTTCTGAAAACAGCTCTGCCCTATCTTTCATCCTTATCCCCCCAGAATACCCTATCCTTCTCTTTATCCCAAGTCGCAGGGGGCATGCACCCAGGAACGTTGTCCCAGTACCCTATAACTCCCTCTTCTTCGAGTTCGTCTATTTCTTCGTCAGTTAGACCTAACCACTTTTTCAGAACGAGCCGGTTGTGGTAACCCACCGGTCTAGCTAGCCACTTTATTTCCCCAGGGGAATCACTCAGGTTTACAACTGGTCCCGGAATTACAACTTCTCCGTACAATCTGTCCTTGAACTTCAGTATACTCCCCCTTTCGTACCTCCACGGATCTTTGTAGATATCATAGTCTCCCAGCACGGGAGATGCCGGGAATCCGAGCTCTTTTGAAAGGTTGATTACTTCTTCAAGCGTCTTTGTAGATACCCACTCTGACAGGATTTTATTCAACTCTTTAATCCTTTCCTTCTTAAGCCTATCTTTTTCTTTTCCTTTCAATCCCTCCACAACGCTCGCTAGAGCTGAGAATTGGTCGTCGTCCATAATTGCAATGGCTACGAATTTCTCGTCCTTTGTTTTGAAAATGCCCGAAGGGCTCGCTGTTGGATCAATGTTTCCAGTTTTTCCGATCTCTTGGCTGGTTAGGCTTAAGTACGTCACATCGTATAGGAAGCGGAAAAGACCTTCTGCTTGGGAAATGTCGATATACTGACCCTTCCCCGTCTTTTCTCTGTGGTATAGAGCCGCTAGAACTGCGAACACTGCCAACTGGGACGGGAGGAAATCGCCGAAGTAGTCTGGTAGCTTGTAAAATTCATCTACCTCTTCCCATCCCGTTTTGGTGCCGATAGATGTGACAGCCTGTGCTGCGATGTCGAAGCTCCCCTCCATTACGAGGCGGCCACCCCACTGACCGTATCCGGAACAGCTCACGTATACGATCTTTGGATTAACCCTGCTGATGGCTGAATAACCGATCCCCATCGCATCGGCGAGGCCTGCACGCAAGTTCTCGACGAAGACGTCCGCTTTCTCAGCGAGTTTAAACACTATTTCGCGCGCTTTTTTATGTCTGACGTCCGCTGAAATAAAGTATTTGTTTGCGTTTAAAGCCAAGAACTGCAGATTTGCTTTCTTATAGAATCTTCCCCACACGGCACCCATTCTCATCCTGTCTCCTTCACCGACTGGCTCGATCTTCACAACTTCCGCTCCGAACTGCGCTAGAACTCTGCCTACATTTGGTCCAAATATGTAGTGCGTGACCTCCACAACCTTTATGCCTTTCAGTGGCTGCTCTCTTTTCTCCCCATTCCTGAAAAGGCTTTCGACATACTCAAAATAGTCGCTCATAAGCCAAGATACACCTCCTTAATTGTTTTATCTTCTTTCAGATCTTCTGTTCTACCCTCCTTCACAATTCTACCGTTTTCGATGAGATACGCTCTGTCGCAAGTATCCAGAATTCTTCTAGCGTTCTGGTCTGCAAGAAGTATTGTTATTCCTTCTTCTCGTATCGATTTCAAAAGTTTGAAGACAAGCGATGTTACCTTGGGCGACAAGCCAAGGCTTGGCTCGTCTACTAGCAGAAGTTTCGGATCGGACATCAATGCCCTCGCGATTGTCAGCATTTGCTGCTCTCCTCCACTGAGTGATTTTGCGATTTGCTTTTTTCTCTCCTTGAGTCTGGGGAAAATTGAGTACGCGAACTCTAGTCTGTCCTCTCTCGCTTTCCAACTTCTCGATCCTATTGCTCCCATCAGTAAGTTCTCTTCTACTGTTAGATATGGAAAAAGTTCTCTGCCTTCAGGAGCCATAGCGATGCCGGCTACAATTATGTCCTCAGTAGCCAAATCTTGTATGTCCTTGTTCATGAAGCTTATTCTGCCCCTTGTGGGTTTAACCAGGCCGATTATCGATTTGATAACCGAGCTTTTTCCGGCTCCGTTCGGGCCCATTAAACCGACGATCTCATCTTTATCTACCCGTAGCGATACGTCTACCACCGCTCCGATTCTCCCATACCTAACCTCAAGGTCTTGCACCTCGAGCATTATACCTCCTCCTCTGCCCCGATATATGCTTCTATAACCTCAGGTTTATTGGTAACTTCTTCTGGAGGACCGTCCGCTATAAGTCGCCCCTCGTCCATTACCAAAACCCTCTCCACGGAGCGCATTAGCACCCTGAGGACGTGTTCTATCCAGATGATTGTCAAATCGAATTCCTCCCTTATTCTTTCTATCACCCGTACTACATTATCAGCCTCTGCTGGATTCAGACCGGCCATAGCTTCGTCTATCATAAGCAACTTCGGCTCCGTTGCAAGAGCTCTTGCAAGTTCCAGCAGTCTGAGCTCGTAGATGGCAAGGTCTTTGGCGAGTGTGTCCCTCTTCTTCAGCAGGTCAAAGATTTCAAGATAGTACATGGCTTCGGCACCCGCCTCGGCGAGCGACATTTTTTCTCCTCTAGTGCCCAGAATTGCGTAGGCGACATTCAAGAGAGCCGTCATGCTCTCTACAACTCTTGGATTCTGGAATGTTCTTGAGATTCCAAGCTTTGCCCTTTTTTCAGGAGGCAGGTTTGTTATATCCCTTTCTTCGAAAATTATCCTCCTCCCATCCGGTTTATAGTATCCCGAGATCAGGTTTACCAGTGTGGTTTTTCCGGATCCATTTGGTCCTATTAGTCCCACAATTTCGCCCTTTTCAATTTTAAAGCTGACGTTGTTCACGGCAATGATTCCGCCGAACCTCTTCGTCAGCTCCACTACCTCCAGAAGCGTCACTATAGCACCTCCCTCTTCCTAACCTTTATTGTTGGGTAATACTCTCTGTACCTTCTTTTTCTGTAAAGACCCCAGAATCCTTCCGGCAGGACGAACAGGAGTACAAGCATTATTATGTAAAGAGCGGCCAGTCCAAGCTCGCCAGAGGTGCTCCTCAGCACCTCCCTGAGAATGACGATAATGTATGCGGCAATGACCTGACCATATATTGCGCCCTTGCCTGCTAAGGTCGAGGTGAGGAGTATGAGCGCCAGCATCTCTGGTGTTAGCCATGCGGGGCCCGCAAAGGATCCTTGGTAGTGCGCTAAGAACCAACCTGCGACTGCCATGGCACCGCTCGTAAACGTAAATATTACAACTTTGATAAATGGAGCATTTACCCCGTACATTCGGGCAAGTTCTTCGTCTTCATTCACGGCGCCCATGAGCAGGCCGTACTTCGATCTGAGCACTTTGTCGTAAATGAGCATTATGATTGTTGCAATCGCTAAGGAGGTGTAGAGGAACAGGAATAAGTCTAAGATTAAGTCCCCGGTCAGGAACAGTGCATCGACTCCTGGGATCCCCGTTTCTGCTCCAAATATATCGGATCTCCAGTAGGCTACTTGGTAGAGCACCAGAGGCAAGATCAGGGTAAACAGGACAAAGTACACGCCCCTCGATATGATTGTTATGGGACTCAACCCCAGTCCAACTATTGCTCCGATCGCGAACGCGGCGATGAGTGTTATTGCTGGGTTCAGACCGTAGTTTACATTCAGCAGAGCCGCTGTGTACCCTCCTAAAGCCAGGAAGAAGTGCGGTCCAAAGTTGAGCCTCCCGGTACCAATCGACTGAAATCCCAGCGAGAGAGTCATCATCGAAAGTACGTTTGCGAAGACGAGCGTTGATAGTAGAGCGACCGGTACGACACCAAATGCCGATGTGTAGACTCCGTAAACGACCAAAGGCATCACTAGCCATGCCAAGAATGCAATTATTGGGTTTCTCCAGTATCTGGGTTCCACGGTCCACTCGTACCTTTTGCCGAACAAATCGTCGATTATCAACCTCCCCCTTCTCGTTTCAATCCTCACCATACAGTCTCAGCCTCCACGATACCTCTTGGTCTAACCGCCAAAATTACGAGGACAACTACAAGCGAGACGAGAAGCATCAGCCTCGGGTTTATAGCGAACCCGCAAAACGCGTGTATAAACCCTATTATGTATGAGGCTATCAAAGTCCCCCTCAGGTTTCCAAGTCCTCCCAGAACTGCCGGTAGCATCGCAAAGCTGAAAAGTTCCATGCCTATGAACGGGTTTACAGGCCATATTGGTGCTATAGTAACCATAATTATTCCGGCTGGAATTGAGGCGATGACCATTGCTAATGCATATGTTCTGTCAAATTTAACACCGCAAAGTTTGGCGGCTGTTGTGTTCTGGCTTATCGCCCTAATTATGAGGCCTGCCTTCGTCTTAAGCAGGAAGACTAGGAACACCAGCATTATTACTAGGGAGACTGTGGACACGACGATGTACTGACCGGGAACGGATGCGTGACCCACTGGCACTGAACCCGATATGATCGTCGTTGGAAGATATACACCCACGGTTTCGGGATAAACATAGCTTACAATCTCCTGTATGATCACGAATATTGCGAACAGTCCTGCTAGCAAGTAATCCTCAACTTCTATAAACTTGACGACCACAACCCTGTACAGAACGAACGTGAACGCGGCAATAAGGATCAGGGCCAGTACGATCGCACCGGGAAGCTCTACACCAATGTCGTTACAGAATAGCCAAGTACCGTAGGCCGCTACTAGGAACAATGCTCCGTAACCTAGGTGGAAGATCCTCAACACGCCGGTTATCACTGTGAATCCGAGAGCGAGTCCCAAGTAGAACGATCCGAAGATTAGCGTATACACTACTATATAGTCCAAAGCTTCTAGCACCTACTCACCCCCTTTTAAATTTTAAAAATTTAAAAAATTCAGTTTAAAAAATTTCACTTACAAATTTCTCTCAGCTCCGCTGGGTTCTTGTAAGCCTCTGGGTGGAGCTCTTTTATGACTTCCTCACTGTAGCCATGATCTCTCGCTATTTCCTTGTCATTTACGTACACAACCTTACCGCCGCACTGGTACTGACCTAAGGAGTAGGCTGGGTGCCACGGATAGGAGTGGAAGTACATGTCTTTCCTGCCGAAGTAGCAGTCCTGCGGAGAGATTACCGTGTGACTCGTGAACATCGTTTCTTCCATAGCTTTTATGACCGCATCAATATCCTCAGTGCTTCCAACTTTCTCCATGGCTTCCTTTATTCTGAACAGTTCCGAGATGTAGTGATGCGTTGACTGCTCAATTGTCGGGCAGCCCGCTTCTCCACCCTTCGCGCACCACTTCTTCTCGAACTCCTCTGTTAGCGGGCTAACTGGTGGCAATTCTGGGTAGCTGAAGTATGGCGCTATGATTCCGAGAGCTGCATTACCGGTCATCTTCCAGTACGCGCTCATCTGGTGGGGACCTCCCCAGAGGACGATCTGGATGTCATTTGCTCCTGAAGTGGACCACTGCTTTGCCAGCGTGACCGTGTCCGTGTACCAACTAGATACAACCATGATGACTCCCGCTCCAGAAGCTTTAGCAGCTTCAAGGTACGGCAGGAAGTTCTTTTCACCCACAGCTATATCCGCGTAGTGCACAACTTCGTATCCCTGTTCCTCAAGCATTTCTTTAATGCTCTTCACCTCAGACTTTCCGAATTTTGTGTCGAACGAGCAACCCTTTCTCATACACTCCGTCCATGCTGCCTCCTCGATCCACAAGGCGACTTTCTTTGTTCCCACAAGCTCAGCTACTGGCGGAACAACGTCGTAGGCGATCTGTAAGCCTTGACCAGCGTCGGGGTGGAGGGCCTTGAAGTAGAACTTGTATTTGTCGTACTCGTTTATCACCTTTATGTTCGTTTCCATTCCTGCGTTAGCAGCAATCAGAATGTGCGGGTATTTCGGATATAGCTTGGCACCCTCCTCGGCAACCGCGTAAACTTCCTCGCTTACACCCTCCATCAGTATGATTTCGCAACCGTGTTCGATTACCGCCTTTCTGTAAGCTGTAACCGCTACATCAACTTTCTTCTGCGTATCTTCAAAGATTACCTCAACTGGCCTCCCGAGTATCCCGCCCTGCTCGTTTATCATCTCAGCTGCAACTTTTATGCCCTCCATGTTTATTTTGAAGACTGGGATCCTCGAGTCGAAGAGGCCGCATACTTTGATTGGCTCTTTTTCACCCGGGATTGGAGTTGTAGCTCCCTTCGGTGGCTGTGTAGGCTGCTGGCAGCCCGCTAGTAGTATTGCCATCGCTACCAATACTACCGCCAAAACCCATTTCGTCCTATTCATCCACAATCACCGTCTTTTATATATCTTAACAGGTTTAGCAATAATAAAATACTTAATTAACAAGTATTTAAATTTTTGGTCATGTGGATCAAGTCAATCTGCCTATCTTTAGCTTTCAGCTTTTGGTCAGCATCTCCCAACGCTATCAATCCTCTGAGTTCTTTTTCCATTCTCATCCTCTCCTTCCTGTTTACTCCGACAACCACATTCTCTCCCTCAAACACAGTAAGCTCTACCTTTCCATTCCAGGAATGGAGCTTTGTAGAATCTTCAGCAAAGTAAATGCTGGCAGAAAGTCCCCTCTCAGCTTTCTCTCCCAGCTCCTGAACATATCTCCATTAGGATCTTTCCCAATTCACCACTCCGACAATTTCTGAATAACCCTCTTTTCCCTGAAACCGAGCTTAATCGTCATCCCTGTTAGCAGGACAGAAATAGAACACTCTTTTTAACTGGCTCGTAATCATAGCAGTGCAATCGCTTCAAACCAAATGCTTCTTTCCCCAGCTTTATCATATCCTCTATTATGCTCCTCTTTTTTCAGATTCGCCCCCCAATACTCCAAATAATTACTTAACAAATTCTACTCTGTTTCTCTTTTCTTTTTGTCCAAGTTCTCAGATTTAAAGATATAGAGAGGATAGAAATAGTAAATATCTATGCACAAAACACTTCATCGCTTCCTACTGCATATTTTGCAAACTCCTTTGTTCATATCCCAGCAATTTTTACAAACCCATTCAAAACAAGAAGGACATTGGGCTAAGAATTCCTTAGCTTTTTCTAACTCCTTCTGATTTGCCTTTGGTAAGAAGCCTAAATTTATTTCTACTAAAGGTTCTCCTAGAATAAATGAAGCTAACCCCGATGCTCCTCCTAGGACTACAAAAGGTATACTTGATCCTGGAACAAACCTATCAGCAATGTGTGATGTTGCCCATGATGCCTTTGCGACTGTTCCCAAAATCTTTTTCCACTTCTTTTTACTAACTGGACCGTACTCTCTTCTACAGATCGTACAGATAAAGAATACCTCTTCTTTTAATGGCTTCTTTTCAACTCTTATTTCTGGATGTTTAAAACTTCCAAATGTTTTCTTTCTTATCTCCTTAATTATTTTGTCAATATCTTCTGCAAATTCAAAAGGAAATTTGGGGAGCATGATCAGTATGATGATTTGCAAACTAATAAATATTTCCAAGATATAGGATACGGCTATTCATACAAAGGTTTAAGACCATTGCGGTCGTCTTGTTCTTTCTCTCACTTCCTGTGTTGCTTTGTCAAGTTCTCCGCTCTCTTTGAATGTTTCGTAAAATCTTATCATCATTTCAACAGCCCAATTCTTTATTTCATCACTTTCTAAAGCCTTATCTAGGGTTCCAACGAATTTTTCAACGTAAATTTTTCTCCATTTACTTTCCCAGCATTCCAAATTTTAACTCTTCTACTTTTAACGCCTCTTTTAGATCGCTCTCCTTTAACTTGAACAATCAACTCACATTGAAGAGTTCCTTGAAGATCTAGTCGCTGAGGCTAAAGTAGTAAAACAATGTGAAAAATCCAATGTGAGGCTACGTTGGAACCAAGTAAGTTAATTCCTCTTAAACCAACGTTTCTCAACTATTATGTAGCCATTCTTAGCTTTTGCCATTTGCCCTCTATGTCCACTCGTTAGTCTTATAGGTCTCTTTTCTAACTCAATTTTTCTCGCGTAAATTGTTGCGACCTCGAAATACACAACACAACTACTCTGGTTCACGACTCTCAACCTCACCTTTTTCTTCGAGTTCTCGCAAAATATCAACTACTAAAGAGGGGTCTAGCTGTAAGGCTTCAATTATCTCACTTGTAAGACATCCCGGATGCTTTTCGATATAATCCTCAATTAGTTTTACAGCTTCCTCTCTAGGCAATACTTTAAATTCAATAGTTTCTCCTCGTTCTAATTCAGCAAGCTTTTCTTCAATTCTGTCAATTCTACTATCAAGCTCTCTTTTTATCTCTAACATTGTGCGCTCAAGATTAAGAAATTGCTCCTTTATATATCCAATCTCTTTGTGTAATATTGAATAAAACTCTTTAATAGCTTTAAATAAGTCTTCTCTTCTTATAAAATGCTCTTTTTCTAGTTTTTTCAGTTCTTCAAATACACTCCTAATTTCTGATTCTGAATACTCCTTCATGTTATCACCTTAGGTGCCAAGAAGTTCATATGCGACTATTTTTCCCGTTTCAGAGTCAATCTCAATTCTGGCACGATAAGGCTTACCATCTTTTTCAAATTTACAAACAATCATCCATTTTTTATCACTTTCACTTAATTTAGCTGAAATTGGTTCAAAAGTACCTACATCTGCATAAGGTCCTCTATAATCCCATTCTATGAAATTTCTCGCAATCATCAATGCCTCTCCAACATCTTTCACTCTCATAACTCTAAACTTCCTACACCCATATTTAAACTTTTACTCTCAATTTCCATAGACCTATAAACTTATATTCATAGCTAAGAATTTGAGGTTGGATCCTTGTAGCTGACATATAGTCTTTCCTGAGTGGGATTTGTTTTTTCAGAAATCGGA
>JAPDIX010000003.1 GCA_029259345.1 Archaeoglobi archaeon | reverse complement strand
TGGTATGAGTAGGCGGACAACTACCTTGAAATTGTGAAGAACAGGCTTTATTCTGGATCAGAGGAGGAGAAAAGGGCTGCCAAGTTCGTTCTCTACTACGCCCTCGATGTGCTGACGAGGCTGCTGGCTCCAATCACGCCTTTCCTTGCTGAGGAGTGCTGGAGTCACTTTAAGGAGGGGAGCGTTCACCTGCAGAGCTATCCGGTGGTTGAAGAGGAGTTCCTGGATGACAGGGCTGAGAGGGCTGGAGAGGAGATAAAGGAGATTGTGGCAGCGGTGAGAAAATTCAAGCACGACAAAGGGCTTGCCCTTAACGCACCGCTGAAGAGGCTGATAGTCTACTCCAAGCTGGACGGATTGGATGTCAGGGACATTGCGGGAGCGACGAATGCCGAAGTCGAAGTGGTCAAGGAGATGCCTGAGGTTAGGGAAAGGGTTAAGGCTTTGAAGCCGAAGTTTGCGGTCATTGGCCCGATGTTCAGGGACAAGGCGAAGCAGCTTATCAAGGCTGTCGAGTCGCTCAGCGGAGAGGAGAAGGAAAAGTTGCTGAAAGAAGGGGTAATTCAGATAAACCTCGATGGTACGAGCGTTGAAGTGAAGGCAGAGTGGTTTGATGCTGTGACGGAGAAAAGCATTGAGGGCAGAGAGGTGGAGATGTTGGAGAGCACAAGAAGTGTGATTTTTGTTGAATTCTAAAATTTTATATACAATTAATCAGATTGTAAATAAATGCGAGACACATTCAAAATGCCCGATTTAACTAAGATCGGTTTACCGCCCATCAAAATTTGGGGTTACCCGATTTTACTATTCTTCTGTGGAATAACAGCATACATAATAAGTATTTACGACCCCGCATTCGAACCATTATTTCTCGCTCTGGTATTTGGGATGGTAGCAGGTAACTTTCAGAACGGCGAGAAAATGAAAAAAATTTCAGAAAAATCCCTTGCAGTGCTTCTGCCTCTTGGCATAACCCTTTATGGCCTCAATATAAACATTCCCTACCTTGGAGAGTTCAGACCAGAGATCGTAATTTCTACTCTTCTGATTGCGAGCGTGATGTTTGTAGGTATAGTATGGCTTTCAAAACTGCTCAAAATTAGCAGGCATTTGTCCCTTCTTCTTGCATGTGGAAGCGGAATCTGTGGTGTCTCGGCAATTGCAATTGTTTCACCTCTTTTGAGACCGAAGAAAGAGGAATTTTCAGCCGCGATCATCATCATAACTGCTGTAGGTCTTACTGGAGCAATAATTTATCCAAGCATAGGTCATTTTACAGGAATTTCTCCTGACGATTACGCCATCATGGCTGGGGCAACCCTCCACCAAACGGGATTGGTCAAAATATCTTCTCATTTTGTTGGTCTCGAAGAGGAAGCTCTTGCGGTGAAGGGGATAAGGATTGCAATGATTGCCCTTGTCGCCCTCGTTCTGTCAATACTCTATTCCGAGAGCCGCTTTTATGTGCCTTGGTATATCGTTACCTTCCTTGCTGTAGCTCTCTTCGCCACCACTTATTTACCGAGTCAGATTGTAGAGATGTTGAGACCAGTCGCAACGGTTGTTTTCTCCATGACGCTTGCTGCCATCGGCTACAGCGTTGACATAAGAAAGGTACAGAGGGTAGGAGTTAAGCCTTTACTCATTTCTTACGCCGGATGGCTTTTTGGCTTGGCCGTTTTCGCAATACTTCTGTGGGGTGGTGTGCTATGAGGATTTTTACCAAATTTATCCTGATCTTGTTTCTAATCTCCGTAATCTCGCTGATCCTTGGACTCTCCATTGTAAGTGTGACTGGAGTAAGTCTATCCTATATAACCTACGTTATTATTGTTATTTTGAGCGTGGCGCTTTTTGCAACCGGAGGCATCCTCGAGCCTATAGAAAAGATGAAGGAAGCCTTTGAAAAGGTGGTTAAAGGTGAGCTTGAAACAGTTGAAGTTTTAACAGGCGACGAATTTAAGGAGCTTGCTTCTGCATTTAACTGGATGGTAAAGGAGTTGAGGAGAGAAAGAGATGCATTAAAGGAAAGTGAGGAAAGATTCAGGAGTGTAGTTGATAAAATTGATGGCTGGGTTTTTGAACTCAATAGGGATTTAAGAATAATCTACACAAGTCCAAAGGTTAAAGATTATCTCGGCTATAAGGAAGAAGAGGTCTTGGGAAGAAAAATCAATGAGATTTTAGAGAATTTTCCTGCTGATTTGATCAAAGATAAAGAAAAGTTCGAGTTCGAGCTTGTGACCAAAACGAAGAAAGTTCTACCTGTTGAGGTTACTGTTAGCACATCAGAAGACCGTTACAGATGCTTT
Source organism: Archaeoglobi archaeon (assembly GCA_029259345.1). Classification (GTDB taxonomy): domain Archaea; phylum Halobacteriota; class Archaeoglobi; order Archaeoglobales; family Archaeoglobaceae; genus Archaeoglobus. The sequence continues at coordinate 20,844 of JAPDIX010000003.1, read as the reverse complement.
GTAAGGAGTATTGAAGAGAGAAAGAAGATAGAGCGAGAACTGGCGTTTTTCAGAGGGATACTTGAGCACTCTATTGATGCCATCGTCATTCTGGACGTTGATAGCAGAATTGTCGCATGGAACAGAGGGGCAGAGATAATGTTTGGTTATACTGCTAAAGAGGCAATCGGGAAACCAATCAATTTCCTTCTTCCAGAGGATCAGTGGGGACAGTGCAGAGAGAATTTCAGGAAGGCGGTTCTGGAGGGGAATGTGAAGGACATAGAGTCTATTAGATACACGAAGAATGGAGATACTATCATTGTTGAACAGACTCTTACAAGCATTTATGATTCAACAGGTGAGCTTGTGGGATTCGTTGCTATCATGAGAGATATAACGAGGAGGAAGAAGGCTGAAATCGAGTTAAAGAACACTTGCGAAGAATTGGAGAGGAGAACGAGGGAAATTCTTCAAGTTCAGAAGGAACTGTATCATCTCGCCAGCATAGTCGAGAATTCGAACGATGCAATTTATTCAGTTGATCTTGAGGGGAAGATAACAAGCTGGAACCAAACAGCGGAGAAAATGTTTGGATGGAGCAGGGATGAGGCCATAGGGATGGACTCCTCTAATTTACTACCAGAGGAAATTAAGAATGAAACGGATTTCATCCTAAGTAGGTTAAGAGATGGTGACAGTGACCTAAGATTTGAAACACGCAGACTGACCAAGAATGGGGACATCATAGATGTAGAAATAGCTATTTCACCACTATTGGATGAGGTAGAGGGATTGAGAGGTTTCTCTGTTATTGCGAGGGATATATCGCTTAAAAAAGAAAGTGAAAGGAATGCGGAAAGGAGAATGCTTAGATATGAAGTTGAAAGGGGGAGGGTTTATTTCACAGACAACTTCGACGTTGCAGTTGGTGTTATCAATGACCTGATAAAATGCGGATACGATGGGAGAGTGATAAGCAGACGATACCCCGAAGTTATTGGAGTCCGTGAAGATGGTTATTTAATGATGGCAAACAGAAGAAAAGGCATAACAGTAGAGCCTGACCCAGCAAAAATATATAGGGAGATAGTCAGGATGCCAGGATGGAAAAATGCTGTCCTTCTCGATCTCGACTATCTTCTTGTTAAATATCCATTCGAGGAAGTTTACGAGCTTTTACAGAAGTTAAAGGACTTGTTTTTTGTTTTGAATAAAGGCATATTAGTTGCAGTGTCAGAAAGTGGTATGTTAAGTGAGAGAGAGTTAAAACTGCTGAAGATGGAGTGTGGAGTGATAAAGAGTAAAAGGGTGGACTTACCAGAGGAGATGTACGAACTGCTCAGGTTTGTTTATTCGAAGAACAGGTTTGGAGAGAAGCCCTCCATCAAGGATATAATGAGCAGTTTTAACATCACGAGAAACACGGCGAAAAAGAGGGTCAGTTATCTGGTAGAGAGGGGACTAATTAAAATGATTAAAGATGGACGAATGAAGGTACTGGAAGTCACAGAAGATGGAAGAGAGGTTATGCTGCTGCCTGACACTGTTTGACGGTTTTTTTGACGATATTCTAATATTTGTTAAAATTCAAATTATGAATGTGGGATTTGTTGCTGGAGTTGTGTGAATGTGTTGAGAGGTGGTGGTATGGCGGAAGAATTGTGTCCAAACTGTGGTTCGTTGATGGAAATAGTGAAAATGGAGGGCGAGGATGTTCTGAGATGCACGTCATGTGGCTATGAGAGACCGCTTATAGCGGTTGAATCATGGGATCCAATGGAGGGGAAACTTGTTAAGTGGACGATTGTTCTAGGGGTGATACTGACAATATTGCTAGCTGCAGTGGTACATGTGACGATTTTGTCTCAGTACAGCTGAGGTGATGTAATATGGCGGAAGAAAGGAGATGGTATACTGGAATGTTTTCAACAGAAGACTGGTGGGCCTTCTGGATAGGTATTTTCTTCGTATTTCTGGGTATCGTAGCAGCAGCGACAATGGTTGATCTTACTGGGTGGATAGTAAGCTTCGGAAACTGGGTGGACATCACAAAGTCTTTTGGACCGGCTCACAAGGATTTAATGAGTCCATTGGCGTCTCTTGTTGTGTCATACGTTGTCTTTACAATAGCAACTGCGATTGGGGCCAAAGCAATGAGGTGGGATGTTAAAAACTACCTAAAAGCTTGGACAGTAATATTTATACTCACAACCATTGCTTACATTATCGGCCAGTATGGGTATCTGAGCGCTACTTCAAATAAATGGGAAAAACTTGGAATAACATGGAGTCTTCAGATTGGTGGAGCTTACTACATTCTGGCACTTATAATAGGATTGCTGATAGGCAACTTTGCTCCAAGTGGTTTCAAAGAATTCATGAAGAGAGCTGCTCGTCCTGAATGGTATATCAAGATTGCAATTGTATGTCTTGGTGCCAAACTCGGGTTGAAAGCTATTGAGGCCACGGGTTTTGCGATGCACCTACTTTTTGCAGGAGTCTGTGCGACCATAGCTGCATATCTGTTGTTCTGGCCTCTTGCGTACACTGTGAGCAGAAAGCTGTTTAATCTCTCAAGAGAGTGGGCAGCATGCTTGGCGTCAGGAATTTCAATCTGTGGTGTATCTGCGGCAATAGCAACAGCTGGCTCAATAAGAGCAAGGCCGATTGTCCCTGTAATGATTTCGTCTTTGATAGTCGTTTTTGCAGTGATTGAGCTTGTAGTTTTGCCAGCAGTTCTTGTAACTACGTGGTTCCACGAACCAATTGCTGCTGGAGCCAGTCTTGGTTTAACAGTTAAGACAGATGGTGCAGATGCTGCTGCAGGAGCAATACTTGACCAGTTAATGATTTCAAAGGCGGCGTCCATGGGGATATATTGGGATGAAGGGTGGATTCTTGCATCGGCGATCATGACAAAAATCTGGATTGATATGTTCATTGGCGTCTGGGCATTCGTTTTAGCAGTGGTCTGGGTCTACTACTTCGAAAGAAGGCCGGGAGAAAAAGTCCAGAAGATGGAAATCTGGTGGAGATTTCCAAAGTTTGTCATCGGCTACTTTGTAGCAATGTTTGCGATCATGGGATTGGGTCTTGGAAATGTCATAGGCTTTGAAAACCTTGAATTCGGACTAAAGCCAATTGAGGGAGCAATGAGACATTTCTTCTTCATGCTGACATTCACGAGCATTGGCATTGTGACGGACTTTAGGGCACTCAGACAGGAAGGAATCGGAAAACTTGCAGTGGCCTACGCTTTCATATTAGCAGTAATCATCATTCCGATTGGCTGGTTCATTGCATGGCTGTTCCACCACGGAATGATGCCGCCAACAGTAACACCTTAAAATCTTTTTATCTTTTTTTAAAAACCATGAAAACCATAACTTTTGACCTATACCACGATGGAGTTAAGTGGATAGCCAAAAATGGTCAGATAATTGTTTCTGGGGAAACGCTGGAGGAACTTGACGAAAATTTGAAGCTCAAGCTGAAAGATATGTTTGAAGATGAGAAAACAATTAAGGTGAACATGGAGCTTGATTATAGAGAAATGATCCCACACTGGATGTGGCAGTATCATCCTTACTACTTCTACAGAACGGTTTATCTTGAGTTAGACTAAACCTTTTCTTTTTCCCTACTTCAAGCTCTCCCTCAACCATTTGTTGTATTCGTCGAAGACTTCATCTGGAATTGGATTCACCACTGGAACATCCCTCACCTTCCGTATCAGGTTTAGGTCGGTGGTATACACAGCAGCTCTGAACTTTTTGGCGAGTGAAACAATGTATCCGTCCCATGACTCGATGCTGTAACCCAGAGCGTTTGTCAGCGAATTCAGAACAGCCTCAACGCTAATGTTTTCATAAAAGGCTGGGGAACGAGTCCTCAAAGTTCTCATAAGAGCTTCATATGCAGACACCTTTTCCACCCTCAGATACCTTGTCAGAATGTGGTAGGCTCCCAGAATCGTTGACGTCGGAATTATGCACCTTCTCCTCCACTTAAGAACATCCGAAAGAAATTCGATTGCCGCATCTTTGGCTGGATTTTCGAAGTGGGACAAAATGATTGGTCCGACATCAACTACTCCTTCAATCCGATCTTTTCCAGAGCGTGTTTCCTCGTAACCCACTTTTCTCCCTCCTCCGCTTCTGCAACAAAGGGTTTTGGCAAGTGGCTTTTAAGGTATTCAACAAGCTCGTCCACTCTCTTTTCGAGGTCGTCTCTCTGAACTCTGATTACTATCTCATCCTCCCTAACTTCGAGAGATAACTCATCGTTTTCATGCAGCCCGAGCTTGTCTCTGACGTCTTTTGGCAGAAAAATTCTACCGTACTTATCTACCTTCACTCTCACACTTTACCAGTTTGTTTGGAAATTTATAAATATTTTGGCAAATGGCAAATATTTTGGCTAAAACCAATTTATATTTGTACGAATGAACTTTGCAGAAAAAGCAACCAAACTAAACAGACCAAGCTTTGTAGCAGGTTTTGCACACCTCAGGCAGTGCGGGGATTTCTAAGGGTAAGGACTGGTAGAGTATCTGAAGTCTTTTTTCGAACACATCCCTAATCGAGCTGTTTTTCCACTCTTCAAAGCTTTCGAAGTAAACCTTCGGAACTTCAACCCTTCTGCCCCTGAAGTATCTGACGATGTAGTCTGATCGAGTGGGTAAGTGAAGGTAAACGCAGGGGGCAATTTTACCATCAACAGTGACAAGACAGTTTTCTATCGGATTTTCAGCACACACCAGAACTTCTTCGAGCTTGAGTGCTTTCGCAACGAAATTTATCCCAAGCTCTTTTGCCCTCTCTTCAGCTTTCTTTATTAATTCCAAAACGCCCGGATCTGGATTTTCACCGAAAACCCCCATATCCACAAGATTTTCGGACGGGATGTAGTCTAGATTGTTGGCAATAACCTCATCTGCACCACACTCGTGAGCGAGGTCAACGATTTCTGGAAGCTTTCCAACAGTGTTTCTGAGCATCATCGTTGCTATCACGATCTTTGGCCTTTTATCTTGCTCTGATACAAGCTTTATCTTCTCCTTCAGCTTTTCGAGTTCAAATCCCCTAACTGCCTTATGATCCTCAGCATCAGCACTTGCTATTGATACGGCAAGAAGGTCGAGGTTGAGGATGTCTTCAAGATGCCTGTATATGAGAATGCCGTTGGTGGTTAGGCCAACTTTGCAATGCTCTTTAGCAACCTCAATCATCTCCCCGATTTTCGGGTTGAGCAAAGGTTCTCCCCAACCCTGAAGATGGGCGTAGCGGAACTTTTTGAAAGGAATTGACTCAAAAACTTCCATCTCCATGTCCTTTGCAATCCATTCATTGCCGAAAACAGATTTGGGGCACATCAGACAGTTTAGCTGACATCTCGACGAGACTTCGACCTGCACGAATTCCAGTTTTCCCATAGCCTTTGTCGGGCAGACATCATATAATATGTTTGTTGGCTGAGCTGGATGTTTGGTGGCGATACCTCTATTTGCAGGTAGGTTGATTATCACTTTAGTTTCCTCCAAGAATGATGTGATACATATTCACAACTTTGTAAGATTTATAAGGTATAACATTAAAAAGGAAAATTATTGAAAAAATTGGTGAAAAAGGAGCAGTCAAAAGATGATGTTAAGTATTACGGCAATACGGGAGGTGAAGTAAGGATATGAGGGCATTAAACATCACCATATTCATCCTACCATTCCTGATCTCAGCCATTCTCACTTATTTCTTGTCTGCTCCCGGTTTACCTACTATTCTCTCATACTTTGTAATACTTGGCATGGTGATCGGAGCCTTCACATTCCTCGTTTTCCTGAAGTACTACATTTCTGCGAGAAAGTATTCTCTACCCTCTCACGATAGACATACTGAGCATAGGATAGCTGTTGTGATAGCGACATTCAATGAGGATCCCGAAGTTGTTAAAGATACTGCCGCTTCCGCGGTCCGTGCGTTGAAGGGTAGAGGAGATGTTTTCATTCGTTGTCTTGTCGAACAAAGCCAGGTAAAGGAAAGGACTTAAAGAGATATTTCTGTAAGCTTTATCCCCATAAAAACGCATTTAAACTTTGAAAGCCTAATTTTTCCATGCCCGAGTTTGAAATGTATAGCAGATACGTTGACAGAGAGTACGAACCCGATTTCAATAACGATGTTGTTGCTGTTTTCCGCATTAAACCTGCTGAAGGATTCGGTATTGAGGATGTTGCTGGCGCTGTGGCTGCTGAAAGCAGTACTGGAACTTGGACGACCCTTTATAGCTGGTATGATGACAAAAGGGTGGAGAAGCTATCCGCTAAAGCTTACGATTTTCACGATATGGGTGACGATTCGTGGATAGTAAAGATTGCCTATCCCGTTGAACTGTTTGAGGGTCACAACCTTCCCGGCCTGCTTGCTTCAGTAGCAGGAAACGTTTTTGGGATGAAAAGGGTAAAGGGTTTAAGGTTAGAGGACATTTACCTGCCAGAAGGGTTCTTGAAGGATTTCAAGGGTCCAGAAAAGGGGAAGGAAGGGGTTAAGAAGATTTTTGGAGTAGAGAATCGTCCCATTGTTGGGACAGTCCCCAAACCCAAAGTCGGACATTCTCCGGAGGAGGTTGAGAAACTCGCCTACGATCTGCTCAGGGGAGGAATGGACTACATAAAAGATGACGAGAACCTCACAAATCCACATTACTGCAAGTTTGATGAGAGGGCAAGCAGAATCATGAAAGTCATAGAAAAGGTTGAGAATGAGACGGGAGAGAGAAAGGCCTGGTTTGCAAATATAACTGCGGATGTCAGAGAGATTGAGAAGAGACTAAAACTCGTTGCAGAACTTGGCAATCCCTACGTTATGGTTGACGTTGTTGTAACAGGATGGGGAGCTTTGGAGTACATCAGAGACTTTGCTGCTGACCACGGTTTGGCAATTCATGGCCACAGAGCCATGCACGCTGCATTCACGAGAAACCCTTACCACGGCATTTCGATGTTCGTCCTCGCCAAGCTCTGCCGCATTATCGGCATTGATCAGCTCCACATCGGCACTGCAGGTGCAGGAAAGCTTGAAGGTGGAAAATGGGATGTTGTGCAGTATGCGAGGGTTTTAAGCGAAACTGTTTACAATCCCGAAAGCAGCGATGTTTTTCATCTCAAACAGGAGTTTCACCACATAAAACCAGCAATGCCAGTATCCTCTGGAGGTCTGCATCCGGGAAACCTTGAGCCGGTGATTGATGCTCTCGGTTCCGAAATAGTCATTCAGGTCGGTGGTGGAACTCTCGGACATCCAGATGGGGCTTTAGCCGGTGCCAGAGCAGTGAGACAGGCCTTGGATGCAATAATGAATGGTGTCCCCCTTGAAGAATATGCGAAGACACACAGAGAGCTTGCGAGGGCTCTGGAGAAGTGGGGAAGGGTTAGACCTGTTTGATATTTTAACACAACCTCCGTTTACTGAAATGGCGCTTGCTTACTCTCTCGCTTCATGATGGCAAGTATTAAAAGCCCATGAATCCTTTTTTGGATGTGAAATCAGAACTCGAAAACTTCTACATCAAGGATGAGGCAGTAACGGATGATAATTACGGCTGTTACCCAACTAAGAGGCCGATTGAGGAGCACATCAAAAAAGGCTTCGTTTGCATAGACAAACCGATGGGTCCGAGCAGCCATGAGGTTGTTGTGTGGGTCAGGAGAATTTTAGAAGTGAAGAAAACAGGACACGCTGGAACGCTCGATCCGAGGGTGACAGGAGTCCTACCAGTTTTTATTGAAACTGCAACAAAACTCGTAAAGTTTCTGCAGGAGTCAGGAAAGGAGTACGTTTGCTTGATGAGACTACACGGAAATGCGAGGATGGAGGATATCGAGAGGGTTATGAAGATGTTTGTAGGCAGGATTTATCAGAGACCCCCACTTAAATCAGCAGTTAGAAAAAGGCTGAGGATAAGAGAAGTTTACGAAATCGAGATTCTGGAGATAGAAGGAAGAGATGTCCTTTTCAGGGTTGTTACCGAGTCCGGAACTTACATCAGAAAGCTCTGCAGGGATATTGGAGAGGTGCTTGGAACCGGAGCACACATGCAGGAGTTAAGAAGAACGAGGACAGGAAAGTTTGGGGAAGACATGTGCTATACCCTTCAAGATTTGCTTGATGCATACGTTTTTTGGAAAGAAGAGGGGGAGGAAAAGCATTTGAGGGAAATAATAAAGCCAATGGAGATGGCAGTTGCCGACATTCCGAAAATTGTTGTAAAAGATACTGCGGTTGATGCAATCTGCCACGGTGCAGACCTTTCCGTGGGAGGTATAGCTTACGTTGAAAAGACAGTTAAGAAGGATAAAACCGTTGCAATATTTACACTCAAAAACGAACTTGTTGCGTTGGGCAGGGCAATGATGGACGCTGAAGATATTTTCAGGCTGAAAAAAGGGGTTGCTGTTGATGTTCAGAGAGTTCTGATGGAGAGAGGAACTTATCCCAAAGCCTGGAAGTCCTCATAGTCTCTCTTGCTGTTTTTCAAAGGTAGATATGGTAAAGAAGACTGCAAAAGATACCGTCAGCGTCCAAACTGGAGTGGGGACTCCAAGAGGGGGTGCTGAAATGTATTTGAGCACTATTGCTGTTGTAATGCCTATTGCTGTTGTAAAGCCCGCAATCAGCGTCACTATTCCCGTAACCTTTCCACCTCTTGTGAAGTGGAAGACGCCGAGTATCAGCGGAAGTTGACACAACAGTATTGTTGAACTCAACACCGACAGCTCTACTATGTAGTCAGGTCGCTGGAGGGCAAACACGGATACTGCAATTGTTAGGATAAGCAGCAGAACTCTACCGATTGAAACTCTTTCGCTGCCGAACAAGTCCTTAGTTAACATTGACGAGAGTGTGAGGATGATAGAGTTTGCGGTTGATATTGCTGCAGCAAAAATGCTTATTGAGATAGCAACCGCCAGCCAGGATGGAATGAGACTGAGCAAAGTTGGAGTTACAGCATCTCTGTCGCTCACAACTGGGAACCTTCCAGTTTCTGCTAAAACTCGAAGTTCAAGTCCGAGGAAAGTCACAAGAACTGTATAGACCAGTCCAAAAAAGCCAAACAGAATGACCATTCTCCGCAGACTTACCCTATCTTTCGGTATGTAAAGGCGCTGGAATACCTGTGGATTTGTGAGGGCAAAGAAGAACCACGGAACTACAAGGGCAGCAAATCTGACAGGTGTCCAGATTTTGTTAGGAACAACCAGCAACTCTCCAAGTTTTGGAACTTCATCGAAAAAGCTCGTGTCCGAGAAACCGTAACTGTAAACCCAGAAAACTGCTGCAATCGCCATAAGGAGCATGAAAACTCCCTGAACAGCATCAGTCCAAGCGACACCCCTCAAACCACCAAGAAAAGCCCAGAGGGCTATGAGAATTGCAGAAATAGCCACTCCTACTTCAAAGCTCATTGCAGAAGTTTTTTCGAGAATTAGGCTGACGCCGATTAGCTGGACTGAGATATAGGGTATGAGGGCGATAGAGACAATGATGGACATCACCATCGAGACAACTCTACCATACCTCACGGCCATCGTATCTCCAGGGGTTATGTAGCCATTCTCTTTCGCCAACTCCCATACCTTTGGTGCGTAGTAGGAGAGGAGGAAGAGTGTGCCAACGAGGTAGAATAACTCGAAACCGAGTGCTCCCACACCTGATGCGTAGCTCAACCCGACCAGTCCAACCATCATGAAGGCTGAGTAAGTGGTGGCAGCATAGGTCAATGCTGAAACGATCCCGCTAACTCTCCTACCAGCAATGTAGTATTCTTCCTGCGTCCTCACACCCTTCATTGCCATAACTGCTATGGCCGTTCCTATCACCGCATAGGCTGCGAAAGCATAGAGAAACTCGTTCATTCTTTCACCACCTCGCTACAGCGATGTAACAAAGATAGGCTGCTGAAACCAAAGTCCAGTAGATGTATGTAGCCATATCGTAGCTTTTTATAGCAACAAAGGGGACAAGCATTGCCAATACAACAATTAGACCCTCCAGTGCTTTCATCGAACATATGTTCGATGATGGATTTAAAAAATTTTTGTTTGGAGTTTTCGGCCCAAAATTAAGGGTTATATAGTCTTCTTGCAACTACACAATCCTACAAAATGCGATTTCTGAATACGGGGGTGTCTAAGTGGAGATTAAGGTGCGCTGATATAGACTAAAAGGTTTATAATCCGGTTCTACTATTTATCTTACATGATATTCTTCTTTGATCCGATATACATGCTGCTGGCGACACTCGGATACCTTCTGATGTTGGTGTTAGCCAGTACCATCGCACCCAAAGTTGCAAGCAAGGTTTCGGGGAAGTTCTCTCTCTTTGCATCAATGGCTCTGCTGGCATTTATGATACTCTCAATATCCGCGGCTACAATATACGTTGTTCTCAGCTTTGCGGGATACTACATCAGCTTTTACGGGCTGATTCTGTTCCTGATAATTATAAATCTGCTGATGTACCTTGTTTCACCTTTCATCATAAACGTCTCTTACAGGGCTAAAAGGGATGAGAGGCTTCAGATGGTGGTCAACAGCGTTGCGAGAAGGTTGAATATCAAACCTCCAAAGGCTGTTGTCGTCTCCACCCCACCAAACGCCTTTGCATATGGAAACATCCTGACCGGGAAATATGTTGCAGTCTCGGATAGCTTGGCGAGCATGCTTGACAGAGATGAGCTTGAAGCCGTGATTGGCCACGAGTTGGGACATCACAAACACAAAGATAATCTCGTCATGCTCCTCTTCGGCCTCCTCCCATCTGTGATATTCTACCTCGGCTATGCGCTCATCCACGCATCTTTCAGAGATGATAGAAGAGGTATGCAGCTTGCCGCAATTGGCTTTGCAGCAGTCCTAATTTCGTTCATAGTCCAGATACTCGTTCTGGCTTTCAGCAGACTGAGAGAATACTATGCAGACTTTGAGGGTGTGAGGGCAACAAGCAAAGATGCGATGCAGGAAAGCCTTGCCAAGATACATCTCTTCTACCATCGCTATCCAAGATATGCGGATATAGTTGCAGATAGTAAATTCAGAACTCTATTCATTTACGCTCTTGTCAATGCAGTTGCAGAGCCGATAACAAGAATAGACATAAAAAGGCTGAAGAATGCAAAGGTTTCACCGCTTCAGGAGTTTCTGTCAACACATCCGCCAATTCCAAAGAGATTGAGATTTATTGATACAATTAGAATATGAAGCTCAAATCAAGGGGTTGCAACGTTTACCTGATTGGTGGTGAAAGAGTTTATCTCATCGACACCGGAACGAATGCTGATCTGATTTTGAGGCAGGTTAAGGAACTTGACGGGATAATTATCACCCATGCTCATTTTGACCATTTCGCTGCAGCTTACAAAGTTCAGAAGGAGTTTGGTTGCCCCGTATTTGCCCACAGGGCAGACATCCCGTATATTCTGGGTGAGAAAAAGTTCCACTACTCAGGCTTGCTTGGTTTGCTGGCAAAAATAGGTGAGAGGTTGTTCAGAGCAAAACCTCCTGAGGAGGTTAGAGATGTAGACAATTTGGATATTGATGCTCATATCATCCACACCCCCGGCCATACGCCGGGAAGCATATCCATCTTAAAGGATAGAAAGCTTTACTGCGGAGACTTGCTGAGGGGCAGGAACGGGCTTGATTTATCACCAAGAAGCTTCTGCTCGGACTACAACCAGTATCTCAACTCTGTTAGGAAAATAGCAGAACTTCAGTTTGACGTTGTCATGCCCGGACACGGAAGTGCTGGGGGCAGAGAGTATTATGATGAAATTCTTAGAAAAATAATTTTACCCTAAGGGGATACAAAAACTGATGAAAGAACTGATACTTGCGCTTGACGTAACAGAGAGAGATAAGGCTATTGATATTGCAAAAGATGTGACTGAGTACGTTGACAGAATTAAGGTCAATTACCCCCTCGTGCTATCTGCTGGAATTAGAATAATTAAGGAATTGACCACATTTAAACCAGTAATAGCGGATTTTAAGATAGCCGACATCCCACACACAAGCTCGTTAATTGCAAGGATAGCATTCGAAAGCGGTGCAGAATCTGTTATTGCTCACGGTTTTGTTGGTGGTGATACCCTCGCTGAGGTCTGCAAAGTTGCTAAGGAGTTTGATGGAAGGGTTTATGTGGTAACAGAGCTTAGTAGCCCCGGTGGGGAGGAGTTCATGAGCGCAGTTTCGCTGAAAATTGTTGAGATCGCAAGAAAAGTGGGTTGTGATGGATTAATAGCTCCATCAACGAGGGTTGAAAGGCTGAGGGAGATAAGAGAAGTAGCTGGGGACATGGAAATCCTATGTCCCGGAATTGGAGCTCAGGGAGGGAGTTTGGAGGCTTTGAGGTATGCAGATGGGATAATTGTTGGTAGAGGGATTTATGCAGCCGAGAATCCGGCAAAGGCAGCTATGGAGTACAGAAAGGTGACTGAAGGTGTTTGACCTCATAGCCTTTGACTTAGATGGCACACTTATAGAACTAAACATCCCCTTCGACGAGATAAGAAGAAAACTTGGAATAGAGCAGAGATTCATCCTTGAGTCAATAATGGCAGAGAAAGATGAGAACAGGAGAAAGGAAATGTTCATGGTGCTTGAAGAGTATGAGATTAGAAGTGCTATGGCCGCAAAGCCAGCCTTCTACGCTCGGGAGCTTTTAAGTGCCCTTGATGGCAAAGCAATAAAAGGAGTCATAACAAGAAACAGCAGAAAGAGTGTTGAGCTGATATCCAAAAGGTTCGGATTCAAATTTGATTTTATCATTGCGAGGGAGGATGGAGAGCCAAAACCATCGCCGCAGCCAGTAAAGCTTGCTCTGAATAAATTCAATGTGGAACCTTCGAGGGCTTTGATGGTTGGAGACTTCCTCTTTGACCTTCTCGCAGGAAAGGAAGCGGGTGTGAAAACCGTTTTAATCATTACCGAGAAAAACAGAGAAATGGCAAAGTCTTTTATCCAGTATGCGGATTACGTGTTTGAGTCGCTCAAGGAACTTGCAGAGTTTCTTAAGGTGGTGGAATGACCGAAATACCGAAGACTCATCCGAGATACCTGTCTCTGACGATGAGAGAGAAGCTGGTTGAGGGTGTAAAGCTTGGTGTTACGGCGATGCAGGGATTAATAGCCCATGGAAGGGGAGAGGCTTTCGACTACATCCTCGGTGAAAAAACGAGAGACTTTGCCATAAAAGCAGAAAGAGTTGCGGTTGCGATGATGCTCCTTGCAAGACATCCGGTAATCTCTGTAAATGGCAATGTTGCGGTTCTTGTCCCTGAGGATATTGCAAGACTTTCAAAGGCAGTGGGAGCGAAGGTTGAGGTCAATGTGTTCCATTACACCCCCGAAAGGGTGGAGAGGATAAAGAAATATCTGGAGCAGTTTGATATTGAGGTTCTTGCTGCATGTGATGCAGTTCTTGAGGGTCTCGAATCCGCGAGAAGGATTGTTGACAGTAGAGGGATACTGATTGCTGACGTCGTACTCGTCCCACTTGAGGATGGAGATAGATGCGAAATTCTGAAGAGGCATGGAAAGAAGGTTATAGCGATTGACCTGAACCCACTATCAAGAACTTCGAGGATGGCAGATGTGACTATTGTTGACAATATCGTCAGGGCAATTCCGAGAATGGTTGAGATGGCTGATGAAATGAAGAATTGGGAGAAGGAAAGACTTGAAGAGATTGTTGCGGAATATGACAATTCAGAAGTTCTCGCTGAAGCGATTAGAGAAATAAAAAGATATTTGGAAAAAGTAGCTGAAGAGCTTTAGCCCTGTTTTCCCATTTCTCTGTTTACGATGTAGAACGTCGCAGTTCCGGTGGCAATAAGCTCTCCCTTCTCGCTCCTCACCTCTCCGTAACCTACTGTCACCTTACTGCCTATGTGTAGAGCTCTTCCAGTTCCCACGATTTTGCCTTTCAAAGCTGGCCTGACATAGTGGATATTAAGATGTGCAGTCACGGCAGTTTTTCCGAGCCTGACTACTTCTTTATTTACGTTTAACCCTATTACAGAATCGAGAACACTTGCGATAGCTCCACCATGTGCCATTCCCAAAGCCTGAAAGTGCTTTGACTCATCCAGATTCATCTCTACAACAATTCTGTCCCCTTCAATTCTCGGCTCCATTCCTATCAGCCTGTACCACGGAGCCGAACCCACGACTTTCAAGACATCCTCAAAATCCATAAAAATCAAAAAACTCGAAAATATAAACCTTTACCCACTTTTGTTCCCGTATAGTTAAAAAAAAATTTGAAATTTTACTTCAATGCCGATTGGAACTACGAAATAAATTTAAACAATTCTTGAAATCTCCTCGCATGCGTGTTCGGCCACTGACGAATGAGGGAATACCAAAAAATGTCTTGGACATGCTCGTAAACAGATTTAAGGGCAGGGAAGTTCCGGCTGCATACAGAATTTTAGCAAGGAATCCTGCGCTCCTAATGAAATTTGCTGAATTCAGAGATGAGATAATGGTAAACGGAAAAATAGATCCGATTTTAAAGGAAAAGATTGCAATAAAAGTTTCTACGGTCAACGAATGCAATCCGTGCTATATCAGTCATAAAAAGAAGCTTGAAATGTCTGGACGTTCAGAGAATTGGGAAAACGAAAAGGAAAGAGTTGCCTTACGATTTGCTGAACTCTTGCGATAAACAGGGGCAAGGTAAGCGATGAAACGTTTGCTGAGCTATTTAAACACTTCAGCGAAGAGGAGGTGCTGGAAATAATTCTCGTCATAAGTCTGTATATGTTCTTAAACACGTTCAACAGTTTGCTGGTTTGAGGGTAAAGTGTTTGGTTGGATAGAAGCTAACTAATGGATATGACAAGTCAGAACGAGGATAATAGAAAACTTACCTGAAAATTCTAACACATGCTTGAAATAGCAACTTATTTTTTTACTTAAAGTTAGCAAGAAAGAGGCATTGAAGTTTATTGCCTATAGAGAACT
This sequence comes from Archaeoglobi archaeon, assembly GCA_029259345.1. Taxonomy (GTDB): domain Archaea; phylum Halobacteriota; class Archaeoglobi; order Archaeoglobales; family Archaeoglobaceae; genus Archaeoglobus. The sequence continues at coordinate 5,839 of JAPDIX010000003.1, read as the reverse complement.
TCGATAATCCATTAAAAAGGTTAGAGCAAAAGTTTGTTTTTAAAAACTACAACAGCTTCAAAATTGACCAAATTTGATAGATCGCAAACAGTACGGTTGGTATTAAGGCGCAGATGAAAGCCTCTCTCATCTCTATCCCCCTCGCATGCCTCAAAGCAAAACTCCAGATTGTTAAAGACCAAGCCGTTATAACGAAATTGATTATCAGGTTTGAATAAATCAAATCTTTTGGGATAATTGAGAGCATTATCACTTTTACGACATCTGGATTCTGCTGTAGTTGGACCAAACTTATTTCCGGGATTTTAGCATTCGTGATATAATGGAGAGACATAGGAACCGTGATAAGAGAGCCAACCAAGGACGGGAAAAAGCCATAACCAATGAACTCAAAGGTTCTCCTGAAATCCCCCTTCCCTTCAAAGAATGCAGATAATCCGTGCATTATAACCGCTATTATCACCCAGACGGCAAATACTCCGATAAAGCTACTGACAACACCAATGTAGCCACCAATTTTGAAAAATACCTCTAGTTTCTCTGGCATAACCTCTGAAAGCTGTGATATGAGTACATACTGGTTTAAAGCTATCAATGTTGCCAGGAGTAGTGCAATTAAAGCTGGTTTGCTCAGTTTGGTATCATGGTTTTTCATTTCAGCAAAGAACCCATCCGGATTGCTAATAAGTTTCATGATGTCAAGTGTGTATGACATATTAAAGCTTTACTAAATTGTATCAATACAAAAATTTTAAAAGTCATGAGCTATCAGAGTACATTGATATTGGTTGTGGAGGTGGTAGGATGTATGCTGTGAAAAGCTGGAATGAAGAAGTGACGAAGTGGCTGGCAGTTGGGATGTGTTTGGCGATGTTAGGGATGGCTGTGATGCCTGCTGTGGGTGTTGGGGTTGGAGAAGCTTGGGCTGTGGGCGGATACTTGCTTGAAAAAAATAGTGAAAACTGGAATGCGGAAGCAGGATTAGGATGGAGTATTTCAGGGCTAATAGTATCGTCTCTGTATGGTGCTGCAGTTGGAGCTGCATTTGGGGCTGCACCTGGGGCAGTAGTTGGTTTTGGAATAGGACTTTAATCATGCATCACTTCAATTTTTTAAAATAATTAAATTTGAGGTGATTACATGAACAAAATGTTGGGTTCATTAGCAATTGTCCTATTTGGGAGCTTATTATTAATTGTTACCCTTATACAATTTAATTCCAGTCCATTAGTGCACAAAACCATTTACTTCTGTTGTGGAAGTTTATTTGGAATAGGTATGTCTCTATTAGGTTTTAAAGCTGAAGAGACTAGAAAAGTAGGTCCTAAAAGAGGATTGAAGGCTCTCATAAAACTTGTTTTAATCTTTGTAATTTTACTCCTGCCTGTATATGTCACGCCTCTCTACTATGTTTACTTGTATGATAGCCTTACATGGCTTCTACTATATATCTCTGGAACGTTGATAAATGGTGGAATTGCTATGTTGATACTTACACGGCGGAGAAGAGAGGTTTTAAAACCAACTAATGAATTTAAATTAACACCAAAGCTTTTTATTGTCACTTCAACTTCTATTATGCTGCTTACTACCGGTTGTGCGGTTATGTATGCTTTCCATTCTACATTTTTCACGATTTTAGGAATGATATCGATTTTCTTTGGATTTGTTTCTTTAGTTTATGCTATAAAAATTACATTATTAGTGAAGTCTACTAAACTATGAAAAGAAGAAATTCAAGTTTAATTTTTCTATCTATTATAATTTATTTCTTGGGATTAGTTAAAGGTTATCTATCTCCTATAATTCGTATTGATTTTGAAGTGCAAAATCTCAACTTAAATCAAATCGAAGCTAACTTATCATATATTGAAATCTTAGAAAACAACATCCTCGTAGTTGTTTGTGAAGTACTTGGAGGGATTTTTCTATTACCTGTAATAAATTCGTTGTTTTTTAGTGGATTTACCGTAGGGTTAACTCTAAATAACTTAATTGTATTAGATAGTGGCTTAAAAAATTCTTTACTCTTTATTCTTCCCCACGGCATCCTCGAAATCCCCGCCATCATCATTGCAGGAGCAGCCGGTTTCAAAATCCCTTACGAAATTGTGAGGTATTTGGCAGGTAAAAAAGAAACAATACTGACAAAAGAAGACGTAAAGGAGTATCTAACCCTCGCCTTAATCTCAGTCGTCCTAATCGTAATTGCCGCATGGATAGAAGCCAACATAACGCTAAAAATAGCCAAGGCCATGCTGAACTTGACAATGTAATGGGAAACTCGTACACTACGAAAATTCCAGGAAGACTAATTTAAGAGTTTTTGTTCAAAATTGTGGATTAAATGCTTTTGTGCTTTTTAGCAGTTTCACTACGATTACGCTCTTAACTAATATACTAATTCGCATTATTAAAGTAAAAATTGAAAAGTTACTTCAGCTTCGGAATAATCTCCTTTCCGATCAGTTTAATAGACTTCTTCTTGTCCGGTCCAATTGGGCTTCCAGCTACGACCTGTGTAACGCCGGCCTTCGAAAGCTCGTTAATTCTCTCTATGACGTCATCAGGTGTTCCGCTGACGGAGAAGATATCAATCATCTCATCTGTCACGCTCTTTGCCACTCCTCCCCAGTCTCCCTTTGTGAAGGCGTTGTTCAATGCTTCTCTCACCGCATTCACCGCATCCTCGCTAAGACTGTGCCTCTCGAGGACTGTTGGTGGACTGCCAGCAACGATAAAGGCAACGACGATTCTTGCTGCATTTCTCGCCTTGTCTCTGTCCTTATCCACACTCATTGATGCATAGGCTACGGTATCAAATGCATCTCTGCTCTTTCCTGCTTTAGATAGCCCGGCATCAATGTTCTCCTTAGCCACCTCAAAGTCCTTGGGGTGTGAGGCATTTATCAAAACGCCATCTCCAAGCTCTGCAGCGAGCTGAAGCATCTTTGGACCCTGGGCACCGATGTAAATCGGAATACTTCCTGCTTTGAAGCCAAGTTTTGCCCCGTTGAACTTGAAAATTTCACCATCGTACTTAACAGCTTTACCCTCTGTGAGCTGTCTGATTATTTCAACAGCCTCTCTCATCCTCTTTAGAGGCTTCTCCCAGCTAATACCAATTCTCTCGAAAGTAACCTTGTCTCCAGCTCCAATTCCGAGAACTGCTCTGCCCCCGCTGATTTCATTTATCGTTCCAATTGCGGAAGCGGTCAAGGCGGGGCTGATGTGGTATGGGTTGGTCACACCCGGACCGAGCTTAATCGTCCTCGTCTTCATGGCAAGGATTGTCAGCATCGAATAGACGTTTCTGTTGTTGTAGTGGTCCGTAATCCACGTGTAGTCAAAACCGCTGTCCTCAGCCAGTTTCACATAGTACTCAAGCTCGTAGTACTTCATATCTGGCACAAACTCAATTCCAAACTTCATAATATCACCATCCATGAGCAAAACTGAGAAGCAAATAATCTTTTCGATTTTAATTTTACCGTTTCAAAGCTTTTCTGATTACCCTCAGAATAACCTTGAAGTTTCCTCTCTTCATTTCTCTCCATATGAATTTTGGTCTGAGGTAAAATCTAAGATAGCAGTGCTTCAGAAATCCCGAAATCTCCTGTGGAGACATAAAAAAGTTCTTTAACACAGGTTTTCCGGCTGTAAAATCATCAAAATTCCTGCTCAAAATCCATCCCTTTCTCTCCGCCTCATCGAATATTTCAGTTCCGGGATAGGGGGTGAGAACTGAAAATTGCGCGTAGTCGGGATCGAGCTTGAGAGCGAGCTTCAGCGTTGCTTTCATATCTTCTTTTCTCTCCATTGGAGCACCGATGATGAAAGAGCAGATCACCTTTATACCGTATTTTTTTGCCAGTGTAACAGCTCTTCTAACTTTCTCAAGATCTATCTTCTTCCTGTAAAAATCCAGAATCCTCGGACTTGCAGACTCAACTCCAAAGTATATAGCACTGCAGCCAGCATCCCTCATTTTTTTCACCATGTCTTCGTTAATCGTGTCAACACGCGAGGAACAGCTCCATTCAACATCTATCCCTCTCCTCCTGATCTCATCGCAGATAGCCTCAACCCTTCGTCTACTCAGTGTGAATGTGTCATCACCAAAGGCTATGTGCTTGGCGTTAAATTCACTTATAAGCCACTCAATCTCATCAACAACATTCTGAGCGCTCCTCACCCTAAATCGATGCCCCATAAAAAGGGATGAACTGCAGTATCTGCATGCAAAAGGGCACCCACGGGAGGTGATCATAGGGAATTGCTCTAGACGCTCGCCAAATAGAGAGTATCTTTCGAGGGGCATTAGGTCATAGGCGGGAAAGGGGAGAGAATCAAGGTCTCTTATAAATCCTCTTGGCCCATTGTCAACTATCTCGTTCTCACTTTTGTAAACTACACCTTTTACATCCTCCAGCTTCCTTCCTGCCTCAACTTTCTCCGCAATTTCAACGATTGTCTCTTCACCTTCGCCAACACACACCGCATCCACAAAATCGTTTTTAGCAGCATCAAGTGGTCTGAAGGTGACGTGAACACCACCGAGAACGACGAAAATGTCTGGTAAAGCCTCCTTTATTTTTCTGGCGTATTTCAGGGCAGAGTTGAATGTGGGGGTTGTGGAGGTTATGCCCACCATTATGGAGTTCTTCAACCTCTTTATTAGTGCTTCAAAGCTCAGGTTCTCCACCATATCGTCAATAATCCTGACTTTAAATCCCTCCCTTCTCAGCACAGCAGCAAGATAGCCCAGCCCCAGAGGTGGGGTGGTGATTTCAAGTCTTTTCACAACCTCAACGTTTGCATTCGGGTTGAGGAGTGTAATCATCTTGAAAATATTAAACCACTCACTACTTAAAAAGATTGCTACGCGCTTGAGACTATCTTTACTACATCATTGTTCTTCAGTTCGTGATCCTCGGCTATCCTCATCTTGGTTTTGGCATCCAGAGCGTAGATAAAGTGATTTCCAATATCGGTATGAATCATGTATGCAAGCTCTCTTGCAGTCGTACCCCTCTTCACGAGCATAGCATCTGGAAGAACGTTGCCTTTGGTGTCTGTGAACTTATTCTCATCCTCTACAGGGTAGACAACTATGTAGTCTAATACGTCAAAAACAACCTTATTGATCGTGCTCTGTACACCTGTAGACCCAAATTCCTTTAAAAAGGTTCTTATTTTTTCGAGAGCCTTGAGCTGCTTTTCGTTCAGCTCCTTCACAATTTCAAAATCACTGTCGCCGGATAGATATTTTATATAGCCATTTTTCGCTGCAGTTCTCAGTATAAGCTCATAGGCTGCCGAAGTGGGAATTGCTATCTCTGGCAAACTAATTAGCCTGTCAAGAAGCTCCTTTGGAGCCTTATCCGCCTTATTCGCGGCTATAACCATCTTCATTCTCCTATTTCTCAGCTCAACCGCAAATTGCTTCAGCCCTTCATCATCAAGTTTTGAAACGTCTCCAAAGCCCTTTATCGCTTCTCTGATCATCCATTCCTCAAAGCCAAGCCCGGCAAGCTGCTCAGTTAGAAACTTTACAGCATCTCTCTTTTCCGCTTTCATTCTTCTTATTATTTTCTCCCAATTTCTCTTGAGGATGCCGTATAGCCACATTTCTATCTCGTGATAGAGAAAATTCACGTCCTCAATAGGATTGCGCTCTCCAACGCCTATCTCATTCCCCTCTTCATCTGTCGAACCCGAAGCGTCAACGACGTGTATTACAGCTTCACTCTGCCTCAGATTGTCAAGAAACTCATTGCCCAACCCTCTACCCTTGTGGGCATCCGGAACGAGTCCGGCAACATCAATTAGCTTCACG
>JAPDIX010000075.1:14708-23266 GCA_029259345.1 Archaeoglobi archaeon | reverse complement strand
GTCTCTACATCACCAAACAATCTCGCTTTGCTATAACCAAACATCAGTCAGAAAAACTAAACGAAGGGTTTATAAAATTCGACGCCGTGCTGAAAGTTATGAGAGGGATTAGAACTCGAAATAAGAGTGCCGAGGGGGGGATTCGAACCCCCGACCTCCTGATTATGAGTCAGGCGCCCCAACCAGCTAGGCTACCTCGGCTTATTCATCCTTCAATACTCTGAATTAAAACTCTTTCGCTAACGTTTTTAAGCTCAGGATTGACAGAGACCAATGGAACTTCTCAGAGACATCAGCGAAGAGTTGAAGACCTCTTATATTGACTACGCAATGAGTGTAATAGTTGGTAGAGCCCCTCCTGATGCCAGAGATGGTTTAAAGCCCGTTCAGCGGCGAATTCTCTACGCCATGTTCGAGATGGGTTTGCTCAGCAACCGACCGTATCGTAAGTCGGCGAGAATAGTCGGAGAGGTTCTGGGTAAATATCACCCCCACGGCGATACTGCCGTCTACGATGCCCTTGTGAGGCTCGCCCAGGACTTCTCAATGCGCTATCCGTTAGTTGATGGTCAGGGGAATTTCGGAAGCATTGATGGAGACTCTCCGGCGGCGATGAGGTATACTGAGGCGAGGCTTACCAAGATTGCCGAAGAGATGCTTGCGGATATTGAGAAGAACACTGTGGATTTCATGCCGAACTTCGATGCAACTTTGCAGGAACCGGTAGTGCTTCCAGCGAAAATACCGAATTTGTTGATAAACGGTTCAAGCGGTATCGCCGTTGGAATGGCCACCAACATCCCGCCCCATAACCTATCAGAAGTCTGCGATGCCATCATTGCCTACATTCGAAACCCGGAGATATCTGTTGAAGGGCTGATGAAATACATCAAAGGTCCGGATTTTCCAACTGGGGGTATCATCGTCGGCAGAGAAGGTATTGTTGAGGCATACAGGACCGGTAGGGGCAAAGTAATTGTGAGGGGAAGAGTGGAGGTTGAGGGCGATACACTGATCATAAAAGAAGTTCCATACATGGTTAACAAGGCGAAACTTGTTGAGAGTATCGCTGAACTTGCAAAGGAGAAGATTGACGAAATAAAGACTATAAGGGACGAGTCGGACCGAGAAGGAATAAGAGTGGTCATCGAGCTTAAAAGCGGTTCCAATCCAGACCTCGTCTTGAAGAAGCTTTATGCCTACTCCAATTTACAAACGACATTTGGCATAATATCCTTGGCCCTCATTGATAAGGAGCCGAAGATTTTAAATTTAAAGGAAATTGTGGAACATTACGTCAATCACAGAAGAGAGGTCATCAGAAGGAGAACATCCTTCGAGCTTGAGAAAGCAAAGGATAGGCTCCACATCGTTGAGGGATTGAAGGTTGTTGTAGAGGATATAGACAACGCGGTAAATCTCATCAGGTCTTCTGCCTCCCCATCGGAGGCGAAAGACAGGTTGATGAGCAAGTATTCACTCTCACCAAAACAGGCTGATGCTGTGCTGCAGATGAGGCTTCAGAAGCTCACAGCCATTGAAATTGACTCTCTTCTGGCTGAATACGAAGAGCTGAAGGCAAAAATCGCCGAATACGAGTCAATTCTTGCCGATCCAAAAAGAATTGACGACATCATCGTGCGTGAGATAGAGGAAGTTAAAGAAAAGTACGGTGACGAGAGGAGGACTGAAATTGTAATGCATCCAGATGATATCGCTGCCGAAGACCTCATCGAGGAGGAGGAAAACATTGTCGTCATAACCTCTGAGGGATTTGCGAAAAGAATGTCGCTCGAGGAATTCAGACTGCAGGCAAGGGGTGGGGTTGGTGTCATAGGCCTCACGCTCTCCAAGGACGATGAGATTTCAGTTTTCAGGATATGCAAATCCACCGATCCCTTGCTTCTGTTCACAAACTCTGGAAGAGTTTTCTGGATATATGCTCACGAAATACCTAAGATGGACAGGATGGCGAAGGGAACCACGATCAAGAAGTTCATAAGGCTTGAGAATGGAGAAAAGATAGTTTCTGCGATTGGTGTTGGCAAATTTGATGAAAGGCAGGTGGTTATTCTTTCCCCTGATGGATATATAAAGAGGGTCTCCCTTGAAGAGTTCGAAAATGCAAAGAGAGCTGGCATAAGGGCTTCTGGAGGAGAAATAGCCTTTGCAGAGATGATTGAGGGGGAGAGTGTGGTGATAACGACTCGCGGAGGGTATGCAGTCAGGCTCAAGTCTTCCAGCATACCCGAATACAGTAGAAATGCTAAGGGTGTTATAGCTCTGAAATTGCGTGAGGGGGACAGCATATCATCGCTTGTAGCTTCAGAGGGTGAATATATCCTGATGCTTACGGAGAGAGGATACGGGAAGAGGTGTCATATCGAGGAGTTCAGATTTACGGGTAGAGGTGCTATGGGTATGATAGCCTACAGAGTGAATGAAAAGACCGGCAAGCTGGTGTTTGCAGACATGTGCAACGGAGGAGAGATTTTCATTATGAGCAAAGATGGACACTGCATAAGGGTTGATTCATCAACCATTCCAATTCAGGGAAGATATTCGTCGGGCGTTATGGTTGCCAGAAGAGGTATAAAAAAAGCGGCTGTGAGAAAAATTACATAAAGACATCTTTTAAGTCCAAAAGGAGTTTGGGGTGAGCCTTCAGAAGCTCTGTCACGATTGCCCGAACACTCATTTCCTTTAGATTTTTACCAGATATGCTTGCTGCGAGTTTGTTAATCGTCTCATCACTCATTTCGAGGAATTTCTCCTGCAGTTTCTTGTTCCTACGTAGCTTCTTGCCAAAATCATTCTTCCAGAGGTTGTCATACATTCTCAAAAATTCTGCCGAAAAATCGTTCTTTTCAACAGCTTCAGCAGCAACCTTTCCAGCGTAGTAGCCAGCTGAAAGTGCGTTTGCTATTCCACCACCCGTGATGGGGTCGGAATGATAGGCCGCGTCTCCAGCAAGCATTATGTTATCAGAAACAGCGGTCCCGATTTCACCATAAACTGGCACCGCTCCCGCAACAAATTCTACAATCTTGCCCTCAATCCCTTCACGCTCTATGAATGCGTCAAGATATTCCTTCGCCGGCTTTTTTGCAATCTTAGGCAGAACGCCTATACCAACATTTGCAGAACCATCCCCCTTAGGGAATATCCACGCATACCCACCCGGAGCCACCTCTCTGCCAAGGTAGAAGTAGGTGTAACGCTCATCAATGTCCAGGCCAGTCAACAAATACTGCGCGCAACTCTCAACCTCATCCATTCTTAGCGTCTTTATTATTCCTGCCCTTCTTCCAACCTTGCTCTCAACACCATCAGCACCGATCAGGATCTTTGCCTCAACTTCCCAATCCTCTCCAAGCCTTCTGAGCCTGACTTTAACCTTTCCGTCTTTTCTCTCGAAATCAACTGCAGTGGTTTTGACGTAAACCTCCGCCCCAGCCTTCGCGGCAAGCCTTGCAATGTGTCTGTCAAATATTTTTCTCTCAAGGACGTATCCAACCTCATTCCCAGCCATCTCTTCGGACATTACAACCTCCGTTTTGTCAGGAGCGTAGATCTTCGCCCCGGTAACCTCTGCAGCAATCCACTTCTTATCCACTTCGAAGAATTGCTCAATGTTTTCCTTACTTATCCCCTCAGCACACCTAACCGGTGTGCCTATTTCCTGCCTTTTTTCCACGAGCAGAACGCTAAGACCGAGTTCCGCTGCAGTCTTCGCAGCCATACTACCCGCAGGCCCAGCGCCGATGACAACAACATCGTACATCATTCCACCTCCACCATCGCCAGTGCGCCCATTGGACATACTTTAGAGCAGAGTCCACAACCGTTACACTTATCCTCGTAAATTTCGAGATATGTTTCAACAAGCTCATTAGCATCTACTGGACAAACGGCAATGCATGCACCACAGTAAGCGCATTTTCTTCTGTTAACAACCGCTTTTCTGGGCATGAAAAAACTGGAAGTAATAAAATATAAGTGCTTTTCTGTTCAGGCTTCTCCTCTAAATTCTCTGACTGTAATAACACCTACAGGGCAGTTGGCCACGCAGAGACCACAGGCAGTGCAGTAATCGCTTACTTTCCCCTCTGCTCGACCACCAACGATCTCTATCGTCCCTCCGTCTTTACTGACTGGACATATACTCTCACAAATTCCACAACCGATACACCCTTCTGAAACTCTTATTTCTCGCTTCCTTTCATCTTTCACTTTTCGGAACTCGACTTCAATCTCCTCCCTCAGCCTTCTGTCAATCTCGATTGCACCTCCGGGGCAGTATCTCTCACACGTTCCACAGTAATTGCATCTGTCACTGAATATTACCGTCTTTTCAGGCTCGTAACTGTAAGATATGGCCTCATTTGGGCATATATCCCTGCAAACAGTGCAGTCTTCAGAACATCTTTCCTTGCTCCATTTCTGCTCCCCTTCGAATATTCTGCTGATCTCAATTGCACCGGTAGGACAGTTTTCCCTGCAAATGCCACAAGTTGAACAGATGCGCTCATCCGCAATCACTGTTCCAATGACAGCATCCTTTCTTTGCTCGAAGATTCTACAAGAGTCGCATCGGACTAAGATGACATCCATTGGACAGATTTTGGAGCATATTTCGCAGTAGATGCACTTACTTTCGTCAATAACTGGCTTTCCATGGTAAATTTTTACTGCCTTTGTTGGGCAGTTCTCAACACACAACCTGCATTCTATACAGCCATCACCGATGCTTATCTCCCCTTTTCTCAGCTTCCTCAAATCTACACTCCTAACAACCTTAATCGCATCCTGTGGACAGTTTTTCATACAAAGTGAGCATAAAATACAACTATCCGAATCTACCTCAATTTTCTTAAATCCCATCTCCTCTTTCAAAATTTCGGAATATATTCCACCTTCTTTACCATTCCTGTAAAAGCTCAGTGCACCAAACTGGCAGAAGTCGCTGCAAGTTCCGCAGACAGCACAGTTCTCTCCAACTTCGACTTCAAATCCACTACCGTTTCTGTATACACCTATTGCTGTCTTTGGGCAAACCGATTCGCACATACCACATCCAACACACTTATCGGGGACAAAGTAGAGATAATTCCCTCTTTCTTCGTCTCTCGCCACCTCTATGATGTTATCACCTCCTTTTCCCCCTTCGCATCAGGTTGTTTTATAAGCATTTTGGTTGATTTTGTCTTGGATGTATGCGTTTGTATGAACTCATATAGAAGGTTATTTAAACTGTAAAAATACTGAAAGCATGGAGATTCTCTGGAATTTCATCAAGGAGTATTACATAGACTCCGTAGTATACAAGGAAGGCTACAATCCAGTAAATACCCTGACATGGGCTTTAATTCTGATTCTGGCGGTTGTGTTGATATACAGATATCTGGAGAAAAGAATTAAAATTGACAGAAAGTTTGTTTACGCTAATATCTCTTATATTATCCTCGGATCATCCGTTCGAGTTGTGGAGGACTCGGGTTTCTTGACTCCACCACTCTCATACCTTTTCATGTCACCCTTAATTTATGTGATCATATTTGCCATAGCTTTTCCCACCTTGGTGACCTCTATCAGAAAATTTGGTGATGAATACTATAAGCCATATTCGGCTGTTGGCTTGGCTTTGAGCATAAGTGTATTGATTCTGCTTTTCGCCAATCTTCAGACAGTCCACTGGTGGGTTATTCCAGCCGGTATCGCACTTTCAGCAGCCGTCTCCTTTGCATTCTTCTTGATCTCTCCGAAAGCGATGAAGAATGATCTGAGTTTACTGGTGATGTTTTCCCATATGCTTGACGGATTTGAAACGTATTTCGGCATAACATATCTAGGGTATTGGGAGTTGCACGTCCTTCCAAGATTTCTGATAGAGAAGTTTGGCGCCATTTCTCTTCCAGTCGTAAAGTTTTTTGTCTTTTTTGCTATTCTTTATCTGCTCGACACATCCGATGAGGATGAGAAGCTAAAAAATTATATTAAGTTCGTACTCATTGTTCTCGGGCTGGCACCGGGGTTGAGAGATGGTATAAGGATGATGTTTGCAACATGAAGGTTGTAACGTTGCTCACTGACTTTGGAGAGTACTATCCGGGAGTTATGGAGGGAGTAGTTCTGAGGATTTCTCCAGATGTAAGAGTAGTGGACATAACCCACGAAGTCGAGCCCCAGAACGTCTTTCAGGGGGCTTTTCTACTTTACCATGCATACAGGTATTTTGAAAATGCTGTTCATGTTGCTGTTGTAGATCCAGGAGTGGGTGGGGACAGGAGGGCTATTGCAGTCGTAACAAAGAACCATTGCTTTGTCGGTCCAGATAACGGCATTCTTTATCCTTCTGCGTCGGAAGATGGAATTAAAAAGATTTACAGAATACGGGAGGGAATTTCTGAACTTGTGGGAGAACTTTCGACGACCTTTCACGGTAGAGATGTTTTTGCTCCAGCGGCAGCTTTGGTTTCGCATGGCAGGCTCGAGAAGTATTTTGAGGAGGTAGACGGTATTGTAAAGCTTGATCTGTTTGATTACTCGATAGAAGAGGAGAGGGTTACATGCAGAGTGGCTTATGTGGACAGATTTGGCAACATAGTGACCAATCTCAGGCGAGATGATGTGAGAGGAAAAGCCTTTTACTTCAGTGGAATAGAGTTTCCACTTGTGAGGACTTACTCGGATGTTGATGCTGGAAAACCGCTAGCACTTATAGGAAGTTTCGGAACTGTTGAACTCAGCGTGAGAGAGGGAAATGCAGCAGAACTTACAGGGATAAGGAAAGGAGGAGTTAAAATTCAGATGGAGGTAGTAAAATGAACGAAAAGATGCTTGCTAAAATGATTGAAGCTGTAAACAAACACATGCCTGCAAAGACGAGAAACCTTGCTGAAATGCTGAAAGAGAAAGACCCAATGATCAGGGCGAAAGATGGCAACGAGTATTATGTGGAAAAGAGGGAACTTGAGTTCATAGCAAAGCACGTTGATGAACTTGACTGGGCAAGGTTCAGAATTCCGATTATTCTCGAAATGAACGATATTGGGGGAGAGAGAGTTATTTATGTCAGAGACAAGCTGCATGCTGAGTTCATAAAGAAGGCCTTCGGATATGATAGACTTCTAAATGGGATTTTCACGCTTTACATGTATGAACTGCCCGAAATCAGGAGAAAACTAAGAACTGCAAGTCAGATAATATTTCGGATCTCGCTAAAGTAAGACTTCCTCGATTCGTAGAGAATCAGGAAAGCTGGGACTATCGAGACCGCAGACACGAGGCTGAAGATAACAGCGATGAAAGCGAGAATTCCGAAGTTGCTTAAAACCGGGAATGACGAGAAGGATAGCGCTCCAAAACCACCTGCTGTTGTAAGTGCTGAAGTCAGGACTGCTTTTCCCGTCCTCTCGATAGTCCTCTTTACCGATTCTCCCACACCAAGCTTTCCCCTCTCCTCAAAGTACCTTTCGGTGATGTGGATGGAATAATCAATGCCCATACCCAGAACTATTGAGTTGAGGGCTATGGAGATCGTCGTCTGCTTTATGCCCATAACCATCATACAAAGGTTCATCGCAGCAACAGCAACTGAAATGCTGATGAGGGGTATTACTGCTCTTACTATGGAGCGGTAGGTGAAAAGAAGAAATACAACGATGAGTAAGTAAGCAACTCCAGTCATCAGGTTTAGACTGCTGAACAGAACCTCGCTGAGATGTGCGAGGATGACGGGGAATCCTGTTATGTAGTAATCTCCGTCCCACCCAAAAAACCGAATGTCCCCTTCAAAGTTCCTCATTGCGTGGTTTACCTCTTTTTCCGTTTGTGTATTGGTGTAGAGGAGAATTACTATGTGGTTTCCAGAAACGAATCTATTGTACAGGCTTTCGGGCATGTTCGAGAGGGCTAATGTAAATTCTCTCTCACCTGGCGGAATAGCGCCAAAAAAGTCCTTAAGAGCTTTTCCAACAGTTTCATAGCTGTAAACTTCTTTTTCTCTCTGGGAAATATATTTTGCAAGCTCCTCAACTTTAGCAACATTGTCTGCGTCAATTCTGTCAACGGATAGGATGATGGCATAAACGTATTGTGGAGAGACTGATCTTTCAAGTTCTTCAAATTTAACGAGTGCAGGTAAATCTTGTGGAGCATACTTCCTTCTATTGGTTTCAAGCTGAACCTGCGTGGTTGCATACGCGCCAAGAATGATTAAAACTGCTGTAAGTGCCAGAATTTTCTTTGAATTCGTAATTGTTAGCTTTGCAATTGATGTCAGAACTTTCTCGAGAATTCCATGGGAGTAGGATGCTCTCTCTGCATCTTTATCAGCTATTCTAAGAACTGCAGGCAGGAACACGAGGGAGAGGAAGAAGGCAGAGATAAGTCCAAGTGACATAAGTGTCCCAAACCATACCAGTGAAGGGATTCTGGGAGCGCCCATTGATATAAAGCCAATAACCGTCGTCGCCATCGCAATAAAGAGTGGAAATCTGGTCGCTCTAATTGCCCGCACTACGGCATTTCCCACATCTCTGCCCTCATTTCTTTCC